>NZ_JAWLFS010000240.1:0-4264 GCF_041685465.1 Rhodosalinus sp.
CGCCTCAGGCTTCGAGGTCGAAGCGGTCGGCGTTCATCACCTTCGTCCAGGCGGCGATGAAATCCTCCACGAACTTCCGCTGGTTGTCGTCCTGCGCATAGACCTCGGCACAGGCCCGCAGGATCGAGTTCGAGCCGAAGACCAGATCGACGCGCGTCGCCGTCCACTTCACCGCGTCGGTCTTGCGGTCGCGGATCTCGTAGAGGTTCTCGGCCACGGGCTCCCACTTGTAGGCCATGTCGGTGAGGTTGACGAAGAAATCCGTCGTCAGAGCACCGGCCCGCTCGGTGAAGACGCCATGCGCCGTGCCGCCGTGGTTGGCGCCGAGGGCACGCATGCCGCCGACCAGCACCGTCATCTCGGGTGCGGTGAGGCCCAGAAGCTGCGTGCGGTCGAGCAGCAGCTCCTCCGGCTGAACGACGTAGTCCTTCTTCAGCCAGTTGCGGAAACCGTCGGCGACGGGCTCCAGCGGCTCGAAGGACGCGGCGTCGGTCATCTCCTCGGTGGCGTCGCCGCGGCCGGCCGCGAAGGGCACCTCCACGTCGAAACCGGCCGCCCCGGCCGCCTGCTCGATGCCGACGTTGCCGGCGAGGACGATGGTGTCCGCGACGCTCGCCCCGAAACGCTCGGCCAGCGGCTCGAGCACGGAGAGGACGCGGGCCAGCCGCTCGGGCTCGTTGCCCTCCCAGTCCTTCTGGGGCGCGAGGCGGATGCGCGCGCCGTTGGCGCCGCCGCGCATGTCGGACTGACGGAAGGTGCGCGCGCTGTCCCAGGCGGTCGCGACCATGTCGGCCACGGACAGCCCGCTCTCGGCGATCGCCGCCTTGAGGCCACCGATGTTGTAGTCGGTCGCGCCGGCCGGCACCGGATCCTGCCAGATCAGGTCCTCGTCGGGGGCCTCGGGGCCGATGTAACGCTCCTTCGGGCCCATGTCGCGGTGCGTGAGCTTGAACCAGGCGCGCGCGAAGGTCTCCGAGAAGTACTCGGGGTCGTTATAGAACTTCTCCGAGATCTTCCGGTAGGCCGGGTCCATCTTCATGGCCATGTCGGCGTCGGTCATGATCGGGTTGAGGCGCGTCACGCCATCCTCGACGTCAACCGGCCGGTCCTCTTCCTTGATGTCGACCGGCTCCCACTGCCATGCACCGGCGGGCGACTTCCGCAGCTCCCACTCGTAGTTGAGCAGAAGATAGAAGTAGCCATTGTCCCACTGCGTCGGATGCGTGGTCCAGGCGCCTTCGATGCCGCTGGTGACCGTGTCGCGGCCGACGCCGCGCGAGACGTGGTTGTTCCAGCCGAGGCCCTGCTCGTGCACGTCCGCGGCCTCGGGGTCGGGGCCGAGCTCGGTCGCGTCGCCGTTGCCGTGGCACTTGCCGACGGTGTGGCCGCCCGCGGTCAGCGCGACGGTCTCCTCGTCGTTCATCGCCATCCGCGCGAAGGTCTCGCGCACCTGCTCGGCGGTCTTGAGCGGATCGGGCTGGCCGTTCACCCCCTCGGGGTTCACGTAGATCAGGCCCATCTGCACCGCGGCGAGCGGGTTTTCCATCGTCGCCGGGTTCTCGAGATCGCCGTAGCGGCTGTCGGACGGCGCGAGCCACTCCTTCTCGGAGCCCCAGTAGACGTCCTTCTCGGGGTGCCAGATGTCCTCGCGGCCGTAGGCGAAGCCGTAGGTCTTCAGGCCCATCGATTCGTAGGCGACGTTGCCGGCGAGGATGATGAGGTCGGCCCAGCTCAGCCGGTTGCCGTACTTCTTCTTGATCGGCCAGAGCAGGCGGCGTGCCTTGTCGAGGTTGGTGTTGTCCGGCCAGGAGTTCAGCGGCGCGAAGCGCTGGTTGCCGGTGCCGCCGCCGCCGCGGCCGTCGGCGATCCGGTAGGAGCCGGCCGCGTGCCACGCCATGCGGATCATCAGGCCGCCGTAATGGCCCCAGTCGGCCGGCCACCACTCCTGGCTTTCGGTCATCAGCGCCTTGAGATCGGCCTTGACCGCGTCGAAGTCCAGCTCACGGACCTCCTTGCGGTAGTCGAAGGCCTCGCCCATCGGGTTCGTCTTGCGGTCGTGCTGATGCAGGATGTCGAGGTTCAGGGCGTTCGGCCACCACTCCATGTTCGAGGTGCCGATTTCCGTGAGCCCCCCGTGCATCACCGGGCATTTGCCGTCGGGCGCGTCGCTTCCGTCCATGTCGGTTTCTCCACTCAGGATAACGGGTGCAGCGGGCCGGCCACCGGGCGCGCGTGTCGCCGCTCGGGACCGGCCCCTTGACGCCACCTGCATAGCAAGTTTCTCTTATTGACGGAAGTCGAAAAGAACGATCACTCTTATCGTAAATCTCTATAACTCACCCTCCGGACACCGCCGCACATGATCACGCTCCGCCATCTCCGCTTCCTCGTCGCCGTGGCCGACGAGTTGAGCTTCTCGCGCGCCGCGCGGCGCTGTCACGTCACGCAGCCGACACTCAGCGCCGGGCTGCGCGAACTCGAGGACCGGCTCGGCGTGCGGCTCGTGGAGCGCGACCGCCGCTCGGTCGTGATGACCGCGCTCGGCACCGAGATCGCGACGCGCGGTCGCAAGCTCCTGACCGATGCGCAGGAGATCGAGGACCTCGCCACCGCGCATCTCAAGCCCGAGGAAGGCGATCTGCGCCTCGGCACGATCCCGACGGTGGGCCCCTTCCTGCTGCCGCGCGCGCTGACGCTGCTGCGGGCGCGGTTCCCGGCCCTGCGCCTCTTCCTGCGCGAGGAGATGACCGACAGCCTGATCGACGGCGTGGCCTCCGGTCGGCTCGACCTCGCGCTGATCGCCCTGCCCTACGACACCGGCGGCCTCGCCGTGCATCCGCTCTTCGAGGACGGCTATCACCTCGCCACGCCGCCCGGCGCCTCGGCCGACGACACGCTGGAGGCCGGGCGCCTTCTGCTGCTGGAACGGGGACACTGCCTGCAGGAGCATGCGCTCGCCTCGATGCCGAAGCGCCGCCTGCAGCGCGACGAGAGCTTCGAGGCGACGAGCCTGCCGACGCTCACGGCGATGGTGGCGGAGGGGCTCGGCGCGACGCTCCTGCCGGATCTCGCGGTGCGCGCGGGGGTGGCGGCGGGGCAGCCGGTACAGCTTACCCCCCTGCCCGAGGCGCGCCCGCGCAAGGTGGCGCTCGTCTGGCGCCGCACCTCCCCGCGCGAGGCTGCCTTCACCCGGCTGGGCGAGGTTCTCCGCGCGGCGCATGGCGAACTCCGGTGAGCGCGGCGGCCGGACCGGTGGGCCGCGCGCCCGGACCGGGCTGCACGGGCAGGCTGCCCGCCACGCAGCCCGGCGCCCCGTCTTTTCGGTCCTGGCCGCTGCGCCGAGCAGGGACAGCGGCGGCAGACCTCACGGGCCGTCCGAGCGCACGGGCGGGCTTGTCGATGCCGTCTCCGGCGGCGTCGGCCGGGCCGCGCGAGACGCCCGTCAGTCGAAGCGCACGACCATCGGGCTCGTCTCGACGGGCCAGCGGCCGCTCCGGGGTCGGCCCTCCGCCCCGGTCACGACGTAGCTCGCACCGCCGTAATACCGTAACGTCCGGAGCGCCTCGGGCAGGGTCTCCGGGTCTGCCGCGGAGGCGAAGAGCCACGTGCGCCCCTCCGCGTCCCGCTCGACCCAGGCCCGCGCCCGGCCGGCCTCCGCCTGCTCCGGCGGCGCGCCGGGAAGGAGCCGCGCGCGGAGCGCGGCGACATCGGCGGTGGCGCCCGCGACGACGACCGCATCGGCGTCGGCCGGTCCGTCTCCGTTCCAGTCGACGCGCGCGGCCTCCGGCCCGATCAGCGCCTCGGCGACCGACTCGCCCGCCGGATGCACGGCGACACGCTCGGCCGACCGCGCATCGCGGAGCGTCGGCGCCAACTCCCCGTCGAGGAGGCGCCGCGCCACGTCGAAGCCCGGATCGACGGTGAGCGCCTGCGGCTGCGCGTCACTGGTGAGCGTGGCCTGCCCCTGCCGCCCGCGCATCTCGACGATGTGCCGCTGCGCGCCGTCCGCGGTCTCCAGACGCACCGGCACCCGCAGGCGCCAGACCGGCGCCGGCTGGGTCAGCGTCACCCTGACCCTGTACCCTTCGGCCGTCTCGGACACCTCGGAGCGCTCCAGCCGCACCGCGGGCAGGCCCGGCCGGTCGAGCCACTGATCGAAGAACCAGCCGAGCTCCGCGCCCGCCTCCGCCTCGACGGCGCTGCGCAGATCGGCCCACCCCGCCGCGCCGCCCCGGTTCTCGTCCCAGAAGCGCCGGAGCGCCGC
>NZ_JAWLFS010000241.1:0-4248 GCF_041685465.1 Rhodosalinus sp.
GACGTATTCGGTGTGCACCCGGAAACCCACCGCGCAGGCGTCCTCGGCGAAGAGGATCGCCACGCTCCCCTCGCCGCGTGCCTCCGGGTCGGGCTGGCCCAGCGGCCCCAGCGGATAGAGCGCCATGGAGCGGTAAGCCGTGTGCAGCGACAGGCTCAGCCCTTCGCCCGGCGCGCCGGGCTCGATCGTGAGCGGGACCGAGGGCCGGCCCGCCAGCCGGTCGTGCGGCCCGCCGTCGTCCACGCGCACCGCTTCCAGCCGCTGCCCTGCGAAGCGCTCGCCCAGCCGCGCGCCGGGCACGGCCAGACCGTGATCGAAGCTGTAGCCCGGGTAGGCCTTCGCCGGCAGCCGGTCGAAGGTGACGAGGTTGGGCGCGAGCGGCGGAAGGTCGTCGTAGGGGACTTGGGTGAGGCGGTCGGCGGCGGCCGCTGTCGGGAGGGCCGCCAGCCAGAGCGCCCAGACGCCCGGGCCAGCGGCCCGGGCAGCGCCCGACCGCCCCCCCGGGCGGGCGCTTGCGCGCCCACCCGCGGTCGGGCGCGGCCCTCTTGCCGTGACAGGGATCCAGGGTGGCAGGGTCTTGTCGGACCCGTGCATATCCATCAAACCAGCCTGCTCATCTCCTTCGCCGCGCGGATGAAATCGGCGAAGAGCGGGTGCGGCTCGAAGGGGCGGGACTTGAGCTCGGGGTGGAACTGCACGCCGACGAACCACGGGTGATCGGGCCATTCCACGATCTCGGGGAGCCGGCCGTCGGGCGACATGCCGGAGAAGACCATGCCGGCCGCCTCGAGCTTCTCGCGGTACTTGATGTCCACCTCGTAGCGGTGGCGGTGGCGTTCGGAGATGCGGCGCGCGCCGTAGATGCCGGCCACGCGGGAGCCTTCCGCCAGCACGGCCTCGTAGGCGCCGAGGCGCATGGTGCCGCCCTTGTCGTCCTCGGGCCGCCGCTCGATCCGCGCCTCGCCCTGCACCCATTCCTTCAGGTGGTAGACGACCGGCGTGAAGCGGCGCGCGCCGGCCTCGTGGTCGAACTCCTCCGAGCCCGCGTCGGGCAGCTCCGCGAGGTTGCGCGCCGCCTCGATCACCGCCATCTGCATGCCGAGGCAGATGCCGAAGTAGGGCACGCCATGCGTCCGCGCGAACTCGGCCGCGCGGATCTTGCCCTCGGTGCCGCGCTCGCCGAAGCCGCCGGGCACGAGGATCGCGTGGAAGCCCTCGAGGTGCGGTGCCGGGTCCTCGCGCTCGAAGATCTCGGCCTCGACCCACTGCACCTTGACCTTCACGCGGTTGGCGAGGCCGCCGTGCGTCAGCGCCTCGGCGATGGACTTGTAGGCGTCGCCGAGCTGCGTGTACTTGCCGACGATGGCGATGTTGACGGTGCCCTCCGGGTGGCGCAGGCGGTCGCCCACGTCCTCCCACTTGGCGAGTTCCGGGCGCGGCGCGGGCGAGATCCGGAAGGCGTCGAGCACCGCCTGATCCAGCCCCTCGCGGTGGTAGGCGAGCGGTGCCTCGTAGATCGAGCCGAGATCATAGGCCGCGATCACCGAGTCGGGGCGCACGTTGCAGAAGAGCGCGAGCTTCTCGCGCTCCTTCTGCGGGATGGGTCTTTCGGAGCGGCAGACCAGCAGATCGGGCGCGATGCCGATGGAGCGCAGCTCCTTGACCGAGTGCTGCGTCGGCTTGGTCTTGAGCTCTCCGCTGGCCGCGATCCACGGCAGGAGGGTCAGGTGCATGAAGATGCACTGCCCGCGGGACTTTTCCTGCGCGAACTGGCGGATCGCCTCGAAGAAGGGCAGGCCCTCGATGTCGCCGACGGTGCCGCCGATCTCGCAGAGCATGAAATCGACCTCGTCCTCGCCGGTGCGGATGAAGTCCTTGATCTCGTCGGTGACGTGGGGAATGACCTGGATCGTCTTGCCGAGGTAGTCGCCCCGGCGCTCCTTCTCGAGCACGTTGGAGTAGATGCGCCCCGAGCTCACGCTGTCGGTGCGCCGCGCCGCGACGCCGGTGAAGCGCTCGTAGTGGCCGAGGTCGAGGTCGGTCTCCGCCCCGTCGTCGGTGACGTAGACCTCGCCGTGCTCGAAGGGCGACATCGTGCCCGGATCGACGTTCAGGTAGGGGTCGAGCTTGCGCAGCCGCACGGTGAAGCCGCGCGCCTGCAACAGCGCGCCGAGCGCCGCCGACGCGAGCCCCTTGCCGAGCGACGAGACGACCCCGCCGGTGATGAAGATGAAACGCGCCATGCCAGGCGTTCTCCCGTGACGGGGGCCTGTCCGGGGCGGCATCCGCCGCCGTCCGGACCGGCCCGAAACCTCTGCGCGGCCTGTGGTCGCGCCTCGACACGGGAGTCAAGCGTTACACGAGCAGGCCAAGGCTGTCCAGTCGCCCACCAGATGCTGTAACGTAAACGCCGGATCCCGCTAGGATTAGTGGTGCGCGCCGGCGCTCACTCGGCCCGCGGCACGAGGGGCGCGTCGCCGTCCTCCTGCGGCGGGGGCAGCAGCCCCTCCGCATCGGGCAGCACCGGGCCGCCCTCGTCCTCCGCCGGCGCCTCCACATCCGCCTCCTCGCCGAGACGGTCCAGGACCGAGGTGCCGGTGGCGTTCTCCGCCGCGAAGATCGTCAGCGTGAGCGAGGTCGCGATGAAGGCGATGGCGAGCGCCCAAGTCACCTTGCCCAGCGCGGTTGCCGCGCCCCGGCCGCTCATCGCGTTGCCGCCGCCGCCCATGCCGAGGCCGCCGCCTTCGGACCGCTGCATCAGCACCACCCCGATCAGCGACAGGGCGAGCAGCAGGTGGACGATGAGGACGACGTTTTGCATGGAACCCCGCGCGCAACTTTCCGCGTCCCCTTAGGCGAAGCGTGCGACGGGGGCAAGGGAGGAGCGCGCCGCCCGGCCGGCCGATTTGCGGTTTCGGGGGCCGCGCGGCGCGGCTATACGGATGCGGGTTTGCGGGCCCGGGTTGCGCAGCGCATCGAACAGGAGCGGCGGCGATGGCGAACGTGGTGGTCGTGGGCGCCCAGTGGGGCGACGAGGGCAAGGGCAAGATCGTGGACTGGCTGAGCGAGCGCGCCGACGTGATCGCGCGCTTTCAGGGCGGCCACAACGCGGGGCACACGCTCGTCATCGGGGAGCAGACCTACAAGCTGCACGCGCTGCCCTCGGGCGTGGTGCGGCCGGGCAAGCTCTCGGTGATCGGCAACGGCGTGGTGCTCGACCCCTGGCACCTCGCCCGCGAGATCGCGACGCTGACGGCGCAGGGCGTCACCGTCACGCCCGAGACGCTGATGATCGCCGAGAACGCGCCGCTGATCCTGCCCTTCCACGGCGAACTCGACCGCGCGCGCGAGGCGGCGGTGAGCGTGGCGAAGATCGGCACCACCGGCCGCGGCATCGGCCCGGCCTACGAGGACAAGGTGGGCCGGCGCGCGGTGCGTGTGGCCGACCTCGGCGATCGCGCGACGCTCGAGGCGCGGGTGGACCGCGCGCTCGTCCATCACGACGCGCTGCGCCGCGGCCTCGGGCTGGAGCCGGTGGACCGGGCGAAACTGATGGCCGATCTCGCGGCCGTGGCCGAGACGCTGCTGCCCTTCGCGGCGCCGGTCTGGCAGGTGCTGAACGAGAAGCGCCGCGCCGGGCGGCGGATTCTCTTCGAAGGGGCGCAGGGCGCGCTCCTCGACATCGACTTCGGCACCTATCCCTTCGTCACCTCCTCCAACGTCATCGCGGGGCAGGCGGCGACCGGCACCGGGATCGGCCCCGGCGCGATCGACTATGTGCTCGGCATCGTGAAGGCCTACACCACCCGCGTGGGCGAGGGGCCCTTTCCGACCGAGCTCGACGACGCCGATGGCCGCCGCCTCGGCGAGCGTGGGCACGAGTTCGGCACGACGACCGGGCGCCAGCGGCGCTGCGGCTGGTTCGACGCGGCGCTCGTGCGCCAGTCGATCGCCACCTCCGGCATCGACGGCATCGCGCTGACGAAGCTCGACGTCCTCGACGGCTTCGAGACGCTGAAGATCTGTACAGGCTACGCGCTCGACGGGCGGCGGCTGGAGCATCTGCCGACGGCCTCCGATCAGCAGGCGCGGCTCACGCCGATCTACGAGGAACTGCCGGGCTGGTCGGAGTCGACCGAGGGCGCGCGGAGCTGGGCGGACCTGCCGGCGAACGCGATCAAGTACGTCCGCCGCGTGGAGGAGTTGATCGGCGCCCCCGTGGCGCTACTTTCAACGTCGCCCGAAAGG
>NZ_JAWLFS010000242.1:0-4238 GCF_041685465.1 Rhodosalinus sp.
GGCGCCTCGGCGTAGAGCCGCGAGAGGTAGCGCGACATCGCCCCCACCGGCGGCGCGATGGACATCTCGTTGTCGTTGAGGATCACGATCAACCGCCGGCCCTGATCGCCCGCGTGGTTCATCGCCTCGTAGGCCATGCCCGCGCTCATCGCGCCGTCGCCGATCACCGCGATGGAATCGCCGTGGCCCACCGGCGCGTCGCCGCCGAGGTCGGCCGCCACCTTGAAACCGAGCGCCGCGCTGATCGAGGTGGAGGAATGCGCCGCGCCGAAGGGATCGAACGGGCTTTCCGAGCGCTTGGTGAACCCCGAGAGCCCGTCCTTCTGGCGGATCGTTTGCATCCGCTCCCGCCGGCCGGTCAGGATCTTGTGCGGATAGGACTGATGGCTCACGTCCCAGATGATCTTGTCGCGCGGCGCGTCGAAGACCGCATGCAGCGCCACGGTCAGTTCGACGACGCCGAGACCGGCGCCGAGGTGCCCGCCCGTCTGGCTCACCGCCGCGATCGTCTCCGCGCGCAGTTCGTCGGCGAGCGTGGCGAGCTCAGCGTCCGAGTATCCCTTCAGGTCCGACGGTGTGCGCACCCGGTCGAGCAGGGGCGTCTCAGGGCCGTGGCTCATGCGCGCGCCTCCCGGGTCACGTTTCACGGGAAATAATGAAGCGGGCCAGCGCCTGCAAGGTTCCGGCCTCGGCGCCGAAGGGCGCCACGGCGTCGCAGGCGCGCTCCGCGAGCTCGGCCGCGCGCGCCCGCGCGCCGTCGGCCCCGAGAAGCGAGACGAAGGTCGCCTTGCCCGCCTCGGCGTCCTTCCTGAGCCGCTTGCCGGCGGTCTCCGCGTCGCCCTCCACGTCCAGCAGATCGTCCGCGATCTGGAAGGCGAGACCCAGCGCCGCGGCATAGGCGGTGAAGGGCGTCACGTCGGCACGCGCCAGCCGCGCGCCCGCCTCCGCCGCCCAGCCGAAGAGCGCGCCGGTCTTGCCGGCCTGCAGCGCCTCGATCTCGGCGAGGCCGAGCGGCACCTCCGCCGCCTCGGCGGCAATGTCGAGCGCCTGCCCCCGCACCATGCCGTGCGCGCCTGCCGCCCGCGCGAGCGTCAGCGCGAGTTCCGCGCGCACCGCCGCCTCCGGGTGGCACTCGGGCCGCAGCACCATCTCGAAGGCCGCGCTCTGCAGCGCGTCGCCGGCGAGCACCGCGGTCGCCTCGTCCCATTTCAGGTGAACCGTGGGCTGGCCCCGGCGCATGTCGTCGTCGTCCATGCAGGGCAGGTCGTCATGCACGAGGCTGTAGGCATGCACCGCCTCGATCGCGGCGGCCGGCCAGAGCGCGCGGGCCTCATCCTCGCCGCAGAGCCGTGCGCTCTCCAGCACAAGGAAGCCGCGCAGCCGCTTGCCGCCGCCCGCGGCATGGGCCATCGCCTGCGCCACCGGCAGATCGCCGTACTCGGCCAGCACATGCGCAAGGTGCGCGCCGACCGCGTCGGCCGCCGCGTCGAGCCGGTCGCGGAACACTCAGACGTCTCCGGCCGGCGTGGTCCCGGTGGGCTGCCCCTGCCCGTCGAGGGTGATCTGCGCCACCTTCTCCTCGGCCTCCTTGAGCTTGGTCTCGCAGCGTTTCTTCAGCTCCGCACCGCGCTCGTAGAGCCGGATCGAGTCCTCCAGCGCGACGTCGCCGCGCTCGAGCTTGGTGACCACGGCCTCCAGCTCGCGCATCGCCTCCTCGAAGCTCATCTCCGCCACCGGCGTCGCCTCGGTCATCCCGCGGCCTCCTTCAGTTCCGTGACATGCGCCCGCGCGCTCCGCGCCAGCGCCTCGAGGTCGTAGCCCCCTTCGAGCACGGAGACCAGACGCCCGCCGCAGATCGCGTCCGCGAGCGCGCAGAGCTCCCGCGTGAGCCAGGCGAAATCCTCGTCCAGCCATTCGAGATGCGCGAGCGGATCGGCGAGATGCGCGTCGAACCCGGCCGAGACGACGATCAGCTCCGGCGCGAAGGCGCGCACGCGTGGAAAGACCTCCTCGGTGTAGGCCGCGCGCATCCGCGCGCCATCCGTGCCCGGCGCGATCGGGACGTTCATCACGTTGCCGTAGGCGCCGGTCTCGTCGGGTTTGCCGGTCCCGGGCCAGAGCGGCATCTGGTGCGAGGAGACGAAGAGCGCGTTCGGTTCGTCCCAGAGGATGTCCTGCGTGCCGTTGCCGTGGTGCACGTCGAAATCCACGACCGCGACGCGCCCCATCCCGTGATGGTCCAGCGCATGACGGGCCGCGAGCGCCGCGTTGCCGAGCAGGCAGAACCCCATCGGCGTCTCCGTCTCGGCATGGTGGCCCGGCGGGCGCATCGCGCAGAAGGCGTTGCCCGCCTCGCCGCCCGCGACGAGATCCACCGCGCGCGTGGCCGCCCCTGCCGCGCGCCAGGCCGCCTCGACCGATCCCGGCGAGAGGAAGGTGTCCGCGTCGAGCTCGGCGAAGCCCTCGCGGGGGGCGTTCAGCCGCAGCATCTCGAGGTAGCTCTCGGGATGGATGCGCAGGAGATCGTCCTCGGCGGCCATCGGCGCGGTCACGCGCATCAGGTCCAGCCCCTCGAGCGCGTGCAGCACATGCTCGAGCCGCGCCACCCGCTCGGGATGGCCGGGCGGCGTGACATGGCCGAGCGCGTCGGCATGGGTCAGAAGCGCGGTCGTCATGGCCGAAGTAAAAACGTAATCCCGCTGCGCGCACAAGCCACCGCACATCGCCGGTGGCGCCGTCGGCACCCCCGCGCCGCACGCGATTGTCGCTGCAAACGCCATCCGCGCGCAGGCCGGCCCGCCCCCGGACCGCAGCGCCATGTTGAAGCCTGCCAGCAGCGGCTGTAACCTTCGGCCGAAAGGCCCGGACGGCGGCCGTCGGCGCGCGCACTGCGTCCGGATCGCAGGGACCCTCGTCGGGGACAGCGGCCATTTTCGACGTTTCCGGATGACTATGGCGGGTTGAAAGGAGTGCGCGGTGACGGTCTGGAATCTTGGCTCGATCAACGCCGATTTCGCCTATCGCGTGCCGCGCCTGCCAGCGCCGGGCGAAACGCTGGCCGCCGAGGGGCTGACGCGGGGCCTCGGCGGCAAGGGCGCGAATCTTTCGGTCGCCGCGGCGCGCGCGGCGGCACGGGTCGTGCACGTGGGCGCCGTGGGCCCGGATGGGCGCTGGGCGGTCGACCGGCTGATGGAATACGGCGTCGACGTGCGCCATGTATCCGAAGTGGGCGAGGTGACCGGCCACGCGGTGATCGCTGTCGCGCCCGGCGGCGAGAACAGCATTCTCGTCTGGCCCGGGGCCAACGCGGCGATCCCGCAGGCGACGCGGGACGCGCCGCTGGCCGAGGCGCGGGTCGGCGATCGCGCCGTCGCGCAGAACGAGACGAACGGGCAGGCGGCCTGGCTCGCAACGGCGAAGCGAATGGGGCTCGCCACGGCCTATGTCGCCGCGCCCTTCGACGGGCAGGCAGTGGGCGCGGTGCTCGACGTGCTGGACCTGCTGATCCTGAACGCCGTGGAGGCCGAGCAGCTCGAGGCGGCGCTCGGCCGGCGGATCGACGCGCTCGGCGTGCCGGACGTGCTCGTGACGCGGGGCGCGGAGGGCTGCCGCTGGCACGGGGCCGACGGCGCCCAGGACATCCCTGCCCCGCGCGTCGAGGCCGTGGACGCGACCGGCGCGGGCGACACCTTCGCGGGATATGTCCTCGCCGGGCTCGACCGCGGTCTGCCCATGGCACAGGCGATCGGGCAGGCGCAGGTGGCCGCGGCGCTCATGGTCGCGCGCCCGGGCACCGCCGACGCGATCCCCGATCTCAAGGAGGTGCAGGAGGCGCGACTCGGATCATGGCCCCCATGACCGCCGGGATGCTCGCCCGCCGCCGGCGCCCGGGCGGTCCGGCGCGGACGGGTCCCGATTACTCGCCCCGCGTCGCCGACAGGAAACCTCGCCTTTCCGGTCCGCGTATCGCCACGTCAATCGTCCGCCAGAGCCGCGCGTGAATAGCGCCGGGGTTGGGGGGGATGCCCGGCCGGAACTGTGACAGCCCGGCACAGCCGGATCTGCCCAACCGGAGCGCTCAGCAAGGATCGGAATCGTGATCGCCGGCCGCGCCTGCGACGCACGTGACGATCCGGGCCGGCGCGGTGCCCGCCGGGATCGCAACCCGGATTGTCGGCATCCTGGTCGCAATCCGGCCGGCTCATTCGGAGCAGAGGCGCGAGCGCGCTCGTTCGTGC
>NZ_JAWLFS010000243.1:0-4237 GCF_041685465.1 Rhodosalinus sp.
GCCGTCACCATACGCGCCGGCCGCGACCGGGCCCTCCTTGCAGGGGCCGGCGGATCAGGCGGGCGCCTTGGTGAGGCGGAGATAGGGCAGCTTGAAATTCACCTCGCCGAACTTCTCCTTGGCCTCCTCGTCGGAGACGGTGAGCGCCACGATCACGTCCTGACCGGGCACCCAGTTGGCGCCGGTGGCGATCGGTGCCTGGTAGGTCGCCTGCAGCGCGTCGAGCGCGCGCAGCACCTCGGCGAAGTTGCGGCCCACCGACATCGGGTAAGTCATGATGAGCTGCACCTTCTTGTCCGGCGAGATGATGTAGACCGACCGGACGGAAGCCGAATCCGCCGCCGTGCGCCCGTCGGGCAGGTAGGCATCGGCGGGCAGCATGTCGAACTGCTTGGACACCGCGAGGTCCACGTCGGCGATGATCGGAAAGCCCGCCGTGGTCTCGGCGACGGTCTCGATGTCGGACTTCCACTTCACGTGCTCCTCGGCCGCGTCCACCGAGAGCCCGATCACCTTCGTGCCGCGCTTCGCCCATTCCTCGGCGAGCTGCGCGACGGCGCCGAACTCGGTGGTGCAGACGGGGGTGAAGTCCTTCGGATGCGAGAACAGGATCGCCCAGCTGTCGCCGATCCAGTCGTGGAAGGTGATCTCGCCCTGGTCGGTCTGGGCGGTGAAATCGGGCACGATGTCGTTGATGCGCAGTCCCATGATGGTCCTCTCCTTTGCAGGCCGCGCCGAGGCGGCCCTATCATACATTCCAGATGCGCGATATGTCATCTGGCTCGGTCGGTCCAGCCCTTGCACCTCATATGGGCCGGTGACAGAGTGACGCAAACCCCGACCGGGCGGTCGGGAGAGCCTTGGCGGAAAGGATGCGGATACCATGATCGAGAAACGCCAGTTCTATGTCGACGGCGCCTGGACGGACCCGCAGCAGGGCACCGACTATCAGGTGATCGATCCCGCCACCGAGGACCCCTGCGCGACCATCTCCCTCGGCGGTCAGGCCGATACCGACGCCGCGGTGGCCGCGGCGCGGCGCGCCTTCCCCGGCTGGATGGCCACGCCGCCCGAGGAGCGCATCGCGCTTCTGGAAAAGCTTTGCCAGGTGTACAAGAGCCGCTGGGAGGATATGGCGCAGGCGATCAGCCTCGAGATGGGCGCGCCCATCGACCTCGCCCGCAAGGCGCAGACGGGCGCGGGCTACGGTCATCTCAAGGATTTCGTGCGCACCGGCAAGGCGTTCGACTTCGAGCGCCCGCTGGGCGATCACGCGCCGAACGACCGGATCATCTACGAGCCGATCGGCGTCGCGGCGATGATCACGCCGTGGAACTGGCCGATGAACCAGATCACGCTCAAGTTCGGCGCGGCCGTCGTGGCGGGCTGCACGATGGTCCTCAAGCCCTCCGAGGAAGCGCCGCTCAACGCCCTGCTCTTCGCGGAGATGGTGCATGAGGCGGGCTTCCCGCCGGGCGTGTTCAACCTCGTGAACGGCGACGGCGCGGGGGTGGGCACGCAGCTGTCCGGCCACGGCGACGTCGACATCGTGAGCTTCACCGGCTCCACCCGCGCGGGCATCCAGATCTCGAAGGCGGCGGCCGACACGCTGAAGAAGGTGCATCTCGAGCTCGGCGGCAAGGGCGCCAACCTGATCTTCGCGGACGCCGACGAGAAGGCCGTCAAGCGCGGCGTGCTCGACATGATGCAGAACACCGGGCAGAGCTGCAATGCGCCCTCGCGCATGATGGTGGAACGGTCGGTCTACGAGCAGACGGTCGAGGCCGCCGCCGAGATGGCGAACAGGATTCAGGTCGGCCCGCCCTCCGAGGACGGCCGCCACATCGGCCCGCTCATCAACGCGCGGCAGTTCGAGAAGGTGCAGGACCTCATCCAGGCCGGCATCGACGAGGGCGCGCGGCTCGTGGCCGGCGGACCCGGCCGGCCCGAGGGCATGAATCGCGGCTACTTCGCGCGCCCGACCGTCTTTGCCGACGTGGCGCCGGGCATGCGCATCGAGCGCGAGGAGATCTTCGGCCCGGTCCTCTCGATCATCCCCTTCGAGGACGAGGCCGACGCGGTACGGATCGCCAACGATACCGAGTACGGGCTGACCAACTTCGTTCAGACCGCCGATCCGGAGCGCGCCAACCGCCTGGCCCGGCAACTGCGCTCCGGCATGGTCGAGGTCAACGGTCACGGCGGTGGCGGCGGCCGTCCCTTCGGCGGCATGAAGCGCTCCGGCAGCGGCCGCGAGGGCGGCGTCTGGGGCGTCGAGGACTTCATGGAGGTCAAGGCCGTCTCGGGCTGGGACGCCGCCGACCCGGCCTGACGGACGGCTTCTTGCAGAAATGCACAGAACCGGCGCGCGCGCGCCGGTTCTCTCACCGGAGCGCAGGGCTTATCTCCAATTCAGAAAAGGAGATTCGCCATGCTCAAAGATCTCGACGGCCTGCACCATGTCACCTCGGTGGCCGGCCCCCCGCGGCCGGTGGACCGCTTCTGGCGCGAGGTCATGGGCCTGCGCCGGATCAAGACCACCGTCAACTTCGACGCGCCGGAGGTCTATCACCTCTACTTCGGGGACCGCGTCGGCACGCCGGGCTCCGTCATGACCCATTTCCCCTTCCCGACCGCGCCGCGCGGCACACCCGGCACCGGCGAGGCGGGCCACGTCGCCTTCTCGATCCCGCCCGGCGCCGCGGCGGACTGGGAGCGCCACCTCGCCGCGCAGGATGTGCCGGTGACGCGTGAAAACCTTTTCGGCGAGACGCGGCTGGCGCTGACCGGCCCCGACGGCGAGCGCCTCGTCCTGGTGGAGGCGGAGGACGCCCGCGCGCCCTGGACCGCGCTGCCCGAAGGCATGGCCATCCGCGGGCTGCACTCCGTCTCGCTGCGCGTGGCCGACCGGGAAGACATGCTGCCGCTCCTGCAGCTCATGGGCTATGCCGAAACCGGGCAGGAGGGCGCGGTCACCCGGCTCGTCGACGACACCGGAGGCCCCGCGCATATCGTCGAGATCGAGCATCGCCCGGACCTGCCCGCCGCGCGGCAGGGGGCCGGCTCGATCCATCACGTGGCCTTCCGCACGCGCGACGCCGCGAGCCAGGCCCGCATCCGCGCGGCACTGACCGAGGCCGGCCAGCGCGTCACCCAGGTCCGCGACCGGGACTATTTCCGCGCGATCTACTTCACCACGCCGGGCGGGATCCTCTTCGAGGTGGCGACCGACGATCCGGGCTTCACCCGTGACGAGCCGGTCGAGACGCTGGGAGAGCGGCTCTGCCTGCCCGACCAGCACGCGCACCTGCGCGCCCATCTGGAGGAGGCGCTCACGCCGCTGGACTGACACGGCCCGAGATTGACGCGATCCGGCGGGCTGCTAGGCTTCTTCGGGGGAGGGGTGCCGCCACATGCTTCGGAGCGCGGCTGTGGCGCGCATCTGACCCGCCGCCGGCACGCGGCACGCGCGCGCGTCACCCGCCGCGCCGCGTGCCCATCAACACTCAGGGAGACCCGACATGAGCGCCAAGGATCACCGCGACGATCAGCTCGGCCGCGCCCGCGTCAAGGACGACGATGCGCTGCGCGCCTATTACGAAGAGCTCGCGGCGCAGGAGACCGGCGCGCTCTGGACAGTGGCCAACGACATCGAGCCGTGGGAGCCGAGGCCGAAGTCCGCGCCGACGATCTGGCGCTCCGCGGACCTGCGGCCCAAGGTGCTCCAGTCGCTCGATCTGGTCCGGCCGGAGGACGCAGGCCGGCGCGTCGTCTTCCTGCGCAACCCGAAGCGGCAGGATGTCTCCGCCTGCTGCGGCTGGCTCTTCTCTGGCATCCAGGTCATGCGCCCGGGCGAGGCCGCGCCGGCCCACAACCACGCGGCCAGCGCGCTGCGCTTCATCATGGAGGGCGCGGGCGCCTACACGGTGGTCGACGGCCACCGCCTGACGCTGAACGCCAGGGATTTCGTCATCACGCCCAACGGCACCTGGCACGAGCACGGCGTCCTCGAGGAGGGCGAGACCTCGATGTGGCAGGACGGGCTCGACATCCCGCTGACCAACGCGCTCGAGGCCAATTTCTACGCCGTCCACCCCGACGACTGGCAGGACTCCAGCCTGCCCTTCGACGCGAGCCCCGCGACCTGGGGCACGCCGGGCCTCCTGCCGGTGAAGGAGCAATGGGGTGCCTTCCATTCGCCCCTGATGAAATACACCTGGGACAAGACCTACGAGGG
>NZ_JAWLFS010000244.1:0-4225 GCF_041685465.1 Rhodosalinus sp.
CCGCTGGCCGCGACGCTCGCTCCTGACGATCGTCGCGGCGGCCCTGACGCTCGCGCTGCTGCCGGTCGGCGTGCTGTCCGTGCTGCAGACCCTGCGCTCGATCGAGGTCGCCGAGCAAAACTACCGCAGCGACCGTCTCGCCGAAGCGGTGCGCATCGCCACGCCGGAACGCGAGGCGATCGTCTCGAGCCTGGGCCTCGCCACAGGGCTGGCGGAGGCACTGGCCACCGAGGCGCCGGACGCGCCGGGCTGCACCGCGCTCATGCGCCGGACGGTCGCGCGCCATCCGACTCTCGCGTTCGCCGGCTTCGTGGAGCCGGGCGGCACGACGCGCTGCAACTCGACCGAGGACACCTTCACCGTAAGCCTGCCCGACAAGACCCGCGCGCTCTTTGCCGATCCGCAGCCAGACGTGACACTGAACCCGGTCGGGAAGATCAGTGGCGCGCCGGTGATCGCTGTCAGCCACCCGATCTACGCCCCCGGCGGCGAGCTACGGGGCATGGCGGCGCTGTCCTTCCCGGTCCGCCTGCTCGACGACGCGCGCAAGGCGTTGGACGTCCATCCGGAAGCGGATCTGGTGACCTTCACCCCCGAGGGCGAAATCGTCACGGCGAGCACCGACGCGGACAACGTGCGCGACGTCCTGCCCGCCGACATGACGCTGTCGTCGCTGGCCGAGGACGAGGCACGCAGCTTCGCCACCCAGAACGACGCAGGCGAGGTGCGGCAGTTCGCGGTCGTCCCGCTGGCGCCCGGGGCAGCCTACGCGCTGGCGAGCTGGCCCGCCCGCAAACCGCTTCCGGGGCAGACGCTGCTGCTGCTCTCGTCGCTGTCCTTCCCGGTGGCGATGTGGCTCGTCAGCCTTGCGGTGGCGCTCCTGTCGATCCATCGCCTCGTGCTGCGCCCCATCGGCGCGTTGCGCCGCGAGATGCGCAGCTTCGCCGATCGGCGCCAGATCCCCGCGACCCGCGGACTCGGCCATGCGGCGGCGGAGCTGCGCGACATCGAGGGCACCTTCCACCGCATGGCCGAGACCATCGCCCGCGACGAGGCGACCCTGGAAAACAGGATCTACGAGCGCGAGGTGCTCCTGCGCGAGGTGCACCACAGGGTGAAGAACAACCTGCAGCTCATGTCCTCGATCATGAACATGCAGGCCCGCCGCACGGCGAGCCCCGAGGTGCGCGCCGCGATCCGCAACCTGCAGGAGCGCCTCGCGAGCCTCGCGACGGTGCATCGCACGCTCTATCAGTCCGGCGACATGGCACAGGTGCGCGCCGACACGCTGATCGAGGAGGTGGTGCGCGAACTCGTCGCGCTGGCGAGCACGGCGCGCGCGCCCGTCGAACTGCGCTTCGACCTCGACCCGGTGACGATGGAGCCCGATCAGGCCGCCCCGCTCGCGCTCTTGACCGCGGAGGCCGCGACGAACGCGCTCAAGTATGCCGCGCCCGACGCGGAGGGCGCGCGCTGGCTGCGTATCGCCCTGAGCCCGACCGGGGACGCGGAGCCACGCTTCGAGCTCACTGTGGAGAACAGCCTCGCCCCCGGCACCGGGACGGAGGAGGCGGAAGGCCTCGGCTCAATGCTGATCCGCGCCTTCGCCTCGCAGCTCGAGGCGTCGATCGAGCACGGCGCCGAGGACGGGCGCTACACGGTCACCCTCCGCTTCGCGGCCACGCCCGACCTGCGGCCCGGTCAGGGCGAAAGCGCATCGCGGGACTGGGACTGACCACGAAACGCGGCGGCCTGCCGCCGCGCGGGACCTTCAAGGGGGCATTGTCGGGAGACAGGTCTTGTCCCTGCACCGCGGCTTCGGTGCGCGGGGACGGATCGGGCACGGCGCGCCATGAACTGTCACGGCGCAGCACCCGAAGGCGCGGTCGCCGTTGCACCGGGTATCACCGGACCAGCCACGCGGGACGGGATCGGCCGGAGGGCGCCTCCCGCATCCCGACATGCGGAGACATGGCCCGTCGACGGTCGCCCCGCGCCTCAACCGTCCTCCGGTGCGACATCGGTGGCGTCGGGCGTGGCCTGCGGAGTCTCGGGCCGCTCGCCGTCGGTCGTGCTGACCGCCAGCGCGAACATGACGATGAGCGCAAACAGCAGCACGGCGCCGATCCCGATCAGGGCCGGGCGATGGCGGCGCTTTTCGCGTTCGACGTTCGTGTCGGGTGGCGACATGGGGTTTCCCTCCTTTTCGGAGGGTCAACGCCGCCGCCCCGCGGGCGGGTTCCCTCAGGCGGGCACGCGACCGAAGATGTCCTGCGCGTGCCGCTCGAGGTAGATGCGCAGCCACGGCGTGTAGTGTGCGGGCGCGCGGCGCACGTCCTCGGTGAGCTCCCCGAGCGTCATCCAGCGCGTCTCCTGCACCTCGTCCGGGTCCGGATCGGGGGCAATGCGCCCCGGCGCCTCGGCGGTGAAGATCTCGACCACCTCGTGCTCGATCAGCCCGCCGCCCACGTCCGCGCGGTATTCCACCTGTCCGCGATGGACGAGCGCCAGCCCCTCGATGCCGAGTTCCTCGCCGAGGCGGCGGCGCGCGCAGGCCTCGGGCGCCTCGTCCCAGCCGGGATGCGTGCAGCAGGCGTTCGCCCAGAGCCCCGGCGTGTGGTACTTGCCCGCCGCGCGGCGCTGCAACAGCACCCAGTCGCCCGAGAGCACGAAGACCGAGACGGCCTTGTGCCGGAGGCCGCGGCGGTGCGCCTCCAGCTTTTCCACCGGCATCAGGGCGCCATGCACCCAGGCGGGAACGGTCAGCGTCATGTGTATGTCTCCCGCACGAGGCCCGAGAGGTGGGCGAGGTTCTTGAGCCCGATCTTGATGTGCGCGAGCGGGCGGGCCTTGACCAGCTCCTTGTTCATGTAGGCCTCGAAGGTCAGCCTTTGAACGTCCACGTCGTGACAGAGCGAGACGAACCGCTCCCGCCGCGCGTCGGACTTGTAATAGGCGTCCTGCATCGCGCCGAGGATCTTGAAGACCGATTTGTGCTCGCGCATGAAGAGATGCCGCGCGAGCTTCAGCTTCGCCGTCTCGCCCGAAGTCAGCGTCGCCGCCGCGGCCGCCGCGGCCACCCGCCCGCCGATCATCGCGTAGAAGATCCCCTCGCCCGAGGAGGGCGCGACCACGCCCGCCGCATCGCCGGCGAGCACCACGTCGCGCCCGTTGTCCCAGCGGTCGAGCGGCTTGAGCGGGATCGGCGCGCCCTCCTTGCGGATCGTCGGGCAGTCGGCCAATCCGCTCGCCGCGCGCAGGTCGGCGGTGGCCTGCTTGACGTCCACCTCCTTGACCATGCTGCCCATGCCGACGCTCGCGGATTTGCCGTGCGGAAAGACCCAGCCGTAGAAGTCGGGCGAGATCGCGCCGTCGTAGACCACGTCGCAGCGTTCGGGGTCGTATTCGCCGATCTTGCCGGGCGCCTCGATGATCTCGTGGTAGGCGATGACATACGGGATCTTGTCGCCGCCCGCGACCTCCTGCCGCGCCACGTTCGAGCGCGCGCCGTCGGCCCCGATGACGAGGCGCGTGGTCAGCCGCCGCGTCTCGCCGCTTTCCTTGTCGCGGAATACGACGTGGGTGCCGTCGTCGTCACGTTCGACCTTGGTGAAGGTGCCGCGGTAACGGTCGGCGCCCGCCGCCTCCGCCCGGTCGCGCAGGAAGGCGTCGAAATGCTCGCGGTCGACCATGCCGACGAAGCCGTTCTCGATCGGGATGTCCACGCGCCGCCCGGTGGGAGAGATCATCCGCGCGGTGGTGATCTTCGCCACCAGCTGTTCCTCGGGAATGTCGAAATCCCGGATCGCGCGCGGCGGAATCGCCCCGCCGCAGGGCTTGATGCGCCCCTCGCGGTCGATGAAGGCCACGTTGCGCCCTTCGCGGGCCAGATCCTCGGCGGCGGTGGCACCGGACGGCCCCGCGCCCACGACGACGACGTCATACATCTTCATTCTCCCGGCATCAGCGCGGCGGTGCGTGGCGCGCGCGCGGTCTCGATCACTTTCAGCGCCATCAGCGCGGCGACAAGGAACAGCGCCGCCTCGGCAAGGAACACGGTGCCGAAGGCGGCCGCGTCGCTCGCCATCAGCTTGCGCATCACGTCGGCGGCGGCAGCACCCGTCAGCCCCCCGAAGCCCGCCGCGATGGCCTGCGCCGCGCCCCAGAGACCCATGCGCGTGCCCTCGCGCGATTCCCGGCCCTGCCCGGCGAGCGCCATCATCGA
>NZ_JAWLFS010000245.1:0-4191 GCF_041685465.1 Rhodosalinus sp.
CCGTAGAAGGCGCCTTCGCCCGGGTCCACCTCGTAGTCGTTGCGCACCGCGAGGATCGCCTTCTCCAGCGCCGCTTCCGCCTTGTCCCAGACCGCGTCCGAGCCCACGCGCACCTCCGGCCGGGTCGAGAGCTTGATGTCGAAGCTCGGAAAGCCCGTGTCGCGGTAGACCCTGGACAGGAGATCGATGAAGCCCGCGCATTCCGCCTCGATCTGGTCCTCGGTGCAGAAGATGTGCGCGTCGTCCTGCGTGAAGCCGCGCACGCGCATCAGCCCGTGCAGCGCGCCGTGCGCCTCGTAGCGGTGGCACGATCCGAACTCGGCCAGCCGCAGCGGCAGGTCGCGGTAGCTCTTGATCCCCTGGTTGAACACCTGGACGTGGCAGGGACAGTTCATCGGCTTGAGCGCGTTGACGCGCTTTTCCTGCGCGTGCTCCTCGTCGATCTCCGTGATGTACATGTTCTCACGGTACTTGTCCCAGTGGCCCGACGCCTCCCAGAGCTTGCGGTCCACCACCTGCGGCGTGTTGATCTCGCGGTAGCCCGCGGCGTCGAGGCGGCGGCGCATGTAGTCCTGCACCTCGCGGTAGATCGTCCAGCCGTCGGGGTGCCAGAAGACCATGCCCGGCGCCTCTTCCTGGAAGTGGAAGAGCTTCATCTCGCGGCCGAGCCGGCGGTGGTCGCGCTTCTCCGCCTCCTCGAGGAAATGCAGGTGGTCCTTGAGGTCCTGCCGGGTCTTGAAGGCCACGCCGTAGATGCGCTGCAGCATCGGGCGGTTGGAATCGCCGCGCCAGTAGGCGCCGGCCACCTTCATCAGCTTGAAGGCGTCGGCCGGGACCTGCCCGGTATGGCTCAGGTGCGGCCCGCGGCAGAGGTCCTGCCAGTCGCCGTGCCAGTACATGCGCACCGGCTCGCCCTCGGGGATCGCCTCGACGAGCTCGACCTTGAAGGGCTCGCCCTTGTCCTCGTAGTGGCGGATCGCGCGGTCGCGATCCCAGACCTCGGTGGTCACCGGATCGCGTGCCGCGATGATCTCGCGCATCTTGGCCTCGATCGCGCCGAGGTTCTCGGGCGTGAAGGGCGCTTCCCGGTCGAAGTCGTAGTACCAGCCGCGCTCGATCACCGGGCCGATGGTGACCTTCGTCTCGGGCCAGAGTTCCTGCACCGCGCGCGCCATGATGTGGGCGAGGTCGTGGCGGATGAGTTCGAGCGCGGGGGCGTCGTCGGCCATGGTGTTGATGGCGATCTCCGCGTCCGCCTCGATCGGCCATTGCAGGTCGAAATGGCGGCCGTTCACCTGCGCGCTGATCGCCTTCTTCGCCAGCGACTTGGAAATGCTCGCGGCGACCTCGGCGGGCGTGCTGCCGGCGGGAAACGCGCGGACGGAGCCATCGGGGAAGGTCAGGGAAACGGTGGACGGGTCAAGGGCCATGTCCGCTCTCCTCGTCGGTTCGGCGCCTACCGAGCGCCCGGTTGCGGGTCGTGTTCGCGCGCTCAATGGCGACGCTCCGCCGGAAAGTCAACGCGCGTGGCGGGGCGCGCCTTCCTCCCGTCGGTCGGTCGTCGCGCGGAGGGACCGCAGGGACCGAGGCGCGCCCGCCGGGGCCTTTTCTCCCGGGGCGGGAGCGGGCAGTCTCGCCGCGAGGCAACAGGAGGCGCGCATGAGCGACCCGCAGCATCTCGAGACGCCGCAGGGGCGGCGCCTCGCCTACCACCGCACCGAAGGGCAGGGGCCGGGCGTCGTCTTCCTCGGCGGCTTCATGTCGGACATGGAAGGAACAAAGGCGCTCTGGCTCGAGGACTGGGCGCGCGCCGCGGGCCGGGCCTTCCTGCGTTTCGACTATTCGGGCCACGGGCAGAGCGCGGGCGCCTTCACCGATCACTGCATCGGCGACTGGGCCGAGGACGCGGCCGCGGCGCTCGACGCGCTGACCGAGGGGCCGCAGGTGCTCGTCGGCTCCTCGATGGGCGGCTGGCTCGCGCTGCTGACGGCGCGCGCCGCGCCGGAGCGGGTGGCGGGCCTCGTCACCGTCGCGGCGGCACCGGATTTCACCGAGGACGCGATGTGGGCAGGCTTCGACGCCGCGCAGCGCGCCGCGCTGGAGCGCGAGGGCGTGGTGCATCTGCCCTCCGACTACGGCGAGCCCTACCCGATCACGAAGCGGCTGATCGAGGACGGGCGCGCGCATCTGGTCCTGCGCGCGCCCCTCCATCTGCCGTTTCCGGTGCGCTTCCTGCAGGGTACGGCGGATACGGACGTCGACCGCGCTGTGGCTCTGCGGCTGCTCGACCACGCCACGGGGCCGGACCTGCGGCTCACGCTCGTGGACGGGGCGGACCACCGGTTTTCCGATCCCGACTGCCTTTCGCTCATCGGCGAAAGTGTCGAGGCGGTGCTCGCCCGCGCGGGGGCCGGGGCGTGATCGCGCGCAGGGCGCTCGGGGCGCTCGCGCTCCTCGCGCTGGCAGGCGTGGCGCTCTGGACCCTCGGTCCGCGCGAGGCCGTGCCGGCGCGCGCGACCTTTGATCCCGCGCGCTTCGGGGCCGATCTCGACGCCCATTTCGCGGCGGAGGAGGCGCGCGTCCCGGGCGTCACGCCCGGCGCCGAGAAGCGGGTGATCTGGGCCGGCGACCCCGGCGCCGCGACACCGCTTGCGCTCCTCTACGTGCACGGCTTCTCGTCGACCTCGGAAGAGATCCGCCCCGTCCCCGACCGCGTGGCCGCGGCGCTGGGCGCGAACCTGGTCTACACGCGGCTCGCGGGGCACGGGCGCGACGGCGCTGCCATGGCCGAGGCGACGGCGGCCGACTGGATGGCGGACGTGGCCGAGGGGCTCGCCGCCGCGCGTGCCGCCGGGGACCGCGTCGCGGTGATCGCCACCTCCACCGGCGCGACGCTCGCCACCCTCGCGCTGGCCGACCCGGCGATGGCGCGGGACGTGGCCGCGGCGGTCTTCGTCTCGCCCAACTACGGGGTGAACGACCCGCGCGCGGCGCTCCTGACGTGGCCGGCGGCGCGGTTCTGGCTGCCGTGGCTCGCGGGGGAAGAGCGCGGTTTCGAGCCGCGCAACGCGCGACATGCGCGCTACTGGACGACCCGCTACCCGATGGAGGCGGTGGTGCCCATGGCCGCCACGGTGAAGGCCGCGCGCGCGCTCCCGCCGGGCGCCGTCGAGGTGCCCACGCTCTTCTGGTTTTCCGACGCCGACCGGGTGGTGCGCGCCGACGCGATCCGGAGCATGGCCGACGGCTGGGGCGGGCCCGTCCGGCTGCGTCCCGTCACGCCGGGGCCGGAGGACGACCCGGCCGCGCATGTGCTGGCCGGCGACATCCTCTCGCCCGGGCTGACCGACACGGCGGTGGCGGAGATGACCGACTGGCTGCGCGCGCATGCGATGCCCTGAGGCGTCTGGCGGCCGGGATCGCCCGGTGCTAGGCCTCGTGGCCGGGACGTGAGGGAACCGGGCCAACGCCATGACCGAACCGCTACTGCTCCTGCCGGGGATGATGTGCGACGCGCGGCTGTTCCTGCCGCAGCTCCTCGCGCTCGGACAGGCGCGGCCCGTGACGGTGGTCCCGATCTCCGGGGGCGAGCGGATCGAGGAGATCGCCTCGGCCCTGCTGCCGCATCTGCCGCCGCGCTTCGCGCTCGCCGGCCTGAGCATGGGCGGGATCGTCGCGATGGAGATCCTGCGCCGCGCGCCCGACCGCGTGGCGCGCCTTGCCCTGATGGACACGGACCCGCTGGCCGAGAGCCCCGAGGCCGCGGCATGGCGTGAGCCGCTGATCGTGAAGGCGCGCGCCGGCCGGCTCGAGGAGGCGCTGGGCGCGGTGCTGCGCCCCGAGCATCTCGCGCCGGGGCCGCAGCGCTTCGAGGTGCTCGACACGGTCAAGGCGATGGCCACGGCCCTCGGCCCGGAGGTTTTCGTGCGCCAGATGCGCGCGCTTCAGCGCCGCCGCGACCAGCAGGGGACGTTGCGGCGGTACAGGGGCCCGGCACTGGTGCTCTGCGGCGCGCACGACACCATGTGCCCGGTCACGCGTCACGAACTGATGTCGGAGCTGATGGCCGGCGCGACGCTCGAGGTGGTGGAGGAGGCCGGCCATCTTCCGACGCTCGAGGCGCCCGAGGCCGTGAGCGCCGCGCTCGCCCGCTGGCTCGACGTGCCCGAAGCGCCACGGTAGCGCCGCGCC
>NZ_JAWLFS010000036.1:0-17225 GCF_041685465.1 Rhodosalinus sp.
GTGCCAGTCCACGTCCGAGATGTAGTCGAGCGCCGAGAGATGCGCGGCCGCCGCGAAATCGGCGAGCGTCATCGCGTCGCCGGCCAGCCAGCGCCGGTGATCGAGAAGGTGATGCATGTAGTCAAGGTGGAACTTGATGCGCTGCGCGCCGGACTTGACGTTGCGGCTGTCCGGGTAGCCCTGCTTCATCACCTTCTTGTTCACGCGTTCGTAGAGGAGCCGCGTGGTCACCTCGTGATGGAAGGCGTCGTCGAACCAGCCGACGAGCCGGCGCATCTCGGTGCGCGCGGCGGGCGTCTCGGGCACAAGGCGCGACTCGGGGCGCGTCTCGTCGAGGTATTCGCAGATCGCGGCGCTCTCGGCGAGGGTGAGCCCGTCGATCTTCAGCACCGGCACCTTTCCGGCCGGGTTACGGCGCAGGAAATCCGGGTCGCGTTCCCAGTAGCGTTCCTCGACGAGTTCGACCTCGATCCGCTTCTCCGCCAGCGTCAGGCGGACCTTGCGACAGAAGGGCGACAGCGGAACGTGGTAGAGGCGCGCCATGGCGGGCTCCCTCCGATGTGGTGGACCCGGGAGACTTGCCTTGCCGCAAGCCGATTTTCAATCCTCCGACGCGGCGACGCAGTCCGCGCGCCCGTCCCGGGCGAGCGTCGCCGCCCCGTCCCGGATCGCCGCCGCGCGGCGGCGCACGAAATCCGAGGGCGCGGCCGGATCGCGCATCCGGGGCGCGGGCAGGATCGCGGCGAGGCGTGCCGCCTGCACGGCCGACAGGTCCGCGGCAGCGACGCCGAAGTGATACCGCGACGCCGCCTCGACGCCGAAGACGCCCTCGCCGAACTCCGCGACGTTCAGATAGACCTCGAGGATCCGTCGCTTGGGCCACGCGACCTCCACCACCGGCGTCAGCCCGGCTTCGAGCGCCTTCCGCGGCCAGCTTCGCCCGTGCCAGAGATAGACGTTCTTGACGACCTGCTGGGTGATGGTCGAGGCGCCGCGCCGCCCGCCGTCCTCGAGCGCGGCGCGGATTTCCTGCAGGTCGAAGCCCCAGTGGCGGCAGAACCGCGCGTCCTCTGCCGCGAGGGCCGCGCGCGCCATGACCGGGGCGATTCGCTCCATGGGCATCCATGTCTGCTGCACGCCGCCGAGGCGCTGCACCTCGCCGGCCATGTAGGGCGTGAGCGGCGGATCGACGACACGGTAAAGGAGCACCGCGAAGAGCGCAGCGGCAAGCGCGAGGCCCGCAATCCGGCGCGCGAGGCGCAAGAGCCGCACCGGCAGCCGCGCGAGTTCCATCGCTGTCCGGCCGACGGCACGGAAAAAGCCGCCGCCGCGGCCTTCGGCGGGGCCGGCGTCGTCATCCGGCGGGGGTGAGGGTGCGCGACGGGCCATCGGAACGCCGAATAGCAGAGCGGGCGCGCCTCGGCAGCCCCGGACGCGGGTTCAGGCGCGCGCGCCGCAAGGCGTCCCGCCTTTCGGTCCGGGGCGACCGATGGGCCGGGCGCCGTCCCACCGCGGGACGCGCCTGACCCCGCCCGCGCCCCGGCGGGCGGCGGCGCCAATCCGCCGCCGTTGCGCCCTCATTCCGCCGGCACCGCCGTCTCCTCGAGGCCGATGGGATGTGCGAGCTTGTCGAGCATCTCCTTCGGGCAGACCTGCAGGAAGTTGGCGCGTTCGGTCTCCCAGTGCTGGATGATGTCGGCGGCCCGGCGCGAGCCGGTCTCGGCGAGGTGGCGCTCGATCAGCCCCTTCAGCTCGGCCTCCCAGTGCGGGACCGTGACGGGGCAGGTCACGAGGCTCGTCGTGTTCATCAGCTGCTCGGCCTGGCCTTCGGGGTCGTAGAGATAGGCCATGCCGCCCGTCATGCCGGCGCCGAAGTTCGCGCCGATGCTGCCGAGGATCACCGCGACGCCGCCGGTCATGTATTCGCAGCCGTTCGAGCCACAGCCCTCGACCACCACATGCGCGCCGGAGTTCCGGACCGCGAAGCGCTCGCCCGCGCGACCGGCGGCGAAGAGGTGCCCGTCCGTCGCGCCGTAAAGCACCGTGTTGCCGATGATCGTGTTGTCGGCCGCGGTGAGCGGGCTTTCCATCGGCGGGCGCACGACGATCGTGCCGCCCGAGAGACCCTTGCCGACATAGTCGTTGGCGTCGCCCGAGACCTCCAGCTTCAGGCCCGGTGCCGCGAAGGCGCCCAGCGACTGGCCCGCGCTGCCGCGCAGCTTCACCGTCAGGTGATCGGGCTGCAGCGCGTTGCGCATGCCGAAACGGGTCACGATGTGGCTCGAGACGCGGGTGCCCACCGTGCGGTGGGTGTTCTGCACCGCGTAGGAGAGCTGCATCTTCTCGCCGTCCTCGAGGAAGCGCGCCGCGTCGCGCACGATCTCGGCGTCGAGCGTGTCGTCCACGGTCTGACGCGGCTTGTCGCGGTCGTAGGTGATCTCCTTCGCGCTGTCGACCGTCAGCAGGAGCGGGTTCAGGTCCAGGTCGTCGAGATGCGCGGAGCCGCGGCTTACCTGCGTCAGCAGATCGGCGCGGCCCACCACCTCGTCGAGCGAGCGCGCGCCGATCTCGGCCAGCACCTCGCGCACCTCCTGCGCGTAGAAGGTGATCAGGTTCACCACCTTGTCGGCATTGCCGGTGAACTTCTCGCGCAGGGACTCGTCCTGCGTGCAGACGCCGACGGGGCAGGTGTTCGACTGGCACTGCCGGACCATGATGCAGCCCATCGAGATCAGCGCGGCGGTGCCGATGCCGTATTCCTCGGCCCCCATCATCGCCGCCATCACGATGTCACGGCCCGTGCGCAGCCCGCCGTCGGTGCGCAGCGTCACCCGCTCGCGCAGGTTGTTCATGGCCAGCACCTGATGCGCCTCGGTGAGGCCCATCTCCCACGGCAGCCCGGCATACTTGATCGAGGTCGCCGGCGAGGCGCCCGTGCCGCCGTTGTGCCCGGAGATCAGGATCACGTCGGCCTTGGCCTTCGCCACGCCCGCCGCGATGGTGCCGACGCCGGAGGAGGCCACCAGCTTGACCGTCACCTTGGCGCGCGGGTTGATCTGCTTCAGGTCGTAGATCAGCTGCGCCAGATCCTCGATCGAGTAGATGTCGTGGTGCGGTGGCGGCGAGATCAGCGTCACGCCCGGCGTCGAGTGCCGCAGCCGCGCGATCAGCTGCGTCACCTTCATCCCCGGAAGCTGGCCGCCCTCACCGGGCTTGGCGCCCTGCGCCACCTTGATCTCGAGCTCCTCGCAGTGGTTGAGGTATTCCGCCGTCACGCCGAAGCGGCCCGAGGCGACCTGCTTGATCTTGGCCGACGGGTTGTCGCCATTGGGCTCGGGCACGAAATGCGCCGGATCCTCGCCCCCCTCGCCGGAGTCGGACTTCGCGCCGATCCGGTTCATGGCGACGTTGAGCGTCTTGTGCGCCTCGGGCGAGAGCGCGCCGAGGCTCATGCCCGGCGTCACGAAGCGCTTGCGGATCGAGGTGATGCTTTCCACCTCCTCGATCGGCACGGGCCGGCCCATCGGCTTCATGTCCAGAAGGTCGCGCAGATGGATGGGCGGCTGCGCCTTCATGGCGGCCGAATACTGCTTCCAGACCTGGTAGGAGCCCTGATTGCAGGCACTCTGCATCATGTGCATCGTCTGCGCGCCCCAGGCGTGGGTCTCGCCGGACTTGCGCATCTTGTAGAAGCCGCCGATCGGCAGGACGTTCGCGCCGCCTTTCCAGCCCTGCGCGTGCGCCTCCTCGACCTTGCGCTGCACGCCGCTGACGCCGATGCCCGAGATGCGGCTGATCAGGCCCGGGAAATACTCCGCGCACATCGCGCGCGAGAGACCCACCGCCTCGAAGTTGAGGCCGCCGCGGTAGCTGGAGATCACCGAGATGCCCATCTTGGACATGATCTTCAGCAGGCCCTGGTCGATCGCGGTGCGATAGCGCTTCACCGCCTCGGTCAGCGGACCGTCGAGCAGGCCGCGCTCGATCCGCTCGGCGAGGCTGTCCTCCGCGAGGTAGGGGTTCACCGTGGTCGCGCCCGCGCCGATCAGCACGGCGAAGTAATGCGGGTCGATGCACTCCGCGGCCCGCACGTTGATCGAGCAGAAGGTCCTGAGCCCCTGCCGCGTCAGGTGCGAATGCACGGCGGAGGTGGCGAGGATCATCGGCATCGCCACCCGGTCGGGGCCGGAATGGTGATCCGTCAGCACGAGGTGTCCCGCGCCCGAGCGCACCGCGTCCTCGGCCTCCGAACGGATGCGGGCGAGACCGTCGCGCAGCGCGCCCTCGCCGCCGCCGGCCGGGAAGGTGCAGTCGATCTCGGCCATCTCGGCGTTGAACTGGCGCACCATCTCGTCGAACTGCGCGTTCGCGACGAAGGGGCTGTCGAGCACGAGGATCTCGGTCTGCGCCGAGGACTCGTCGAGCACGTTCTTCAGGTTGCCGAACCGGGTCTTGAGGCTCATCACCCGGTATTCGCGCAAGCTGTCGATCGGCGGGTTCGTCACCTGGCTGAAGTTCTGCCGGAAGTAGTGGCTGAGCGGGCGATACTTCTTCGAGAGCACCGCGGGCGGTGTGTCGTCCCCCATCGAGGCCACGCTCTCCTTCGCGTCCTCGGCCATCGGCGCGAGGATCTGCTCGAGCTCCTCGACGGTGTAGCCAGCCGCCATCTGCCGGCGCCGCAGCGCGTCGCCCGAGAAGAGCGGCACCTCGTCGAGCTTCGAGAGCCGCGCGTCGAGCTCGGTGATCTTGCCGACCCATTCGCCGAAGGGCTGGCTCGCCGCGAGGCGATCCTTGATCTCGGTGTCGTGGAAGAGCCGGCCCTCGGTCATGTCCACGGCGAGCATCTGCCCGGGACCGAGCGCGCCCTTCTCCTGCACGCTGCCCTCGTCGGTGGGGACCATGCCCGCCTCCGAGCCCGCGATCACCAGCCCGTCGCCGGTGACGACGTAGCGCATCGGGCGCAGGCCGTTGCGGTCGAGCCCGGCGCAGACCCAGCGCCCGTCCGTCATGGCGAGCGCGGCGGGCCCGTCCCAGGGCTCCATCACCGCGTTGCAGTAGGCGTACATGTCGCGCCAGGGCTTGGGCAGTTCGACCCGCGCCTGCGACCACGATTCGGGGATCAGCATGGTCTTGGCCATCGGCGCGTCGCGGCCCGCACGCACCAGCACCTCGAAGACCGAGTCGAGCGCGGCGGAATCCGACGAGCCCTGCGCCACGATGGGCTTGATGTCCTCCGCCATGTCCCCGAAGGCGTTCGAGGCCATGCGGATCTCGTGGCTCTTCATCCAGTTGACGTTGCCCTTGAGCGTGTTGATCTCGCCGTTGTGGGCGAGCATGCGGAAGGGCTGCGCGAGCCACCACTGCGGGAAGGTGTTGGTCGAATACCGCTGATGGTAGATCGCGAAGGCGGATTCGAAGCGCGCGTCCTGCAGGTCGGGATAGAAGTCGGCCACCTGCTCGGCGAGCATCATGCCCTTGTAGATGATCGACCGGCACGACAGCGACGCGATGTAGAGCGCGCCGACGCCCGCGGCGGCCGCCGCCTTCTCGATGCGGCGGCGGATCACGTAGAGCTCGCGCTCGAAGGTCTCCTCGTCCACGCCCTTGGCGTTGGAGATGATGATCTGCTCGATCTCGGGGCGGGTGGCGTTCGCCTTCTCGCCGAGCACGGAGATGTCCACCGGCACGTGGCGCCAGCCGTAGATGGCGTGGCCCATGCGCAGGACCTCGGTCTCGACGATCGTGCGGCAGGTCTCCTGCGCGCCGAAGTCGGTGCGCGGCAGGAACACCTGCCCGACCGCGATCAGACGGTCCTCGCGCGGCTCGTGGCCGGTGCGCCGGATCTGGTCGTAGAAGAAGGGGACCGGGATCTGCACATGGATGCCCGCGCCGTCGCCGGTCCTGCCGTCGGCGTCCACCGCGCCACGGTGCCAGACCGCCTTGAGCGCGTCGATGCCGTGCTCGACCACCTTGCGCGAGGGGGTTCCATCCACGGACACGACGAGGCCCACCCCGCAGGAGGCGCGCTCGGTCTCTTCCACGTAGAGCCCCGCGTCGGCGACACGGCGGCGCTTCGCCGCCTCGGCGGCGGCCCAGTCGGTGACGTGCTCGGTCATGCGTGTCCCTCCTCTTTGGGGGCGTATTTCGCGAAGGTCTCGGCCCGGGTGAGCGTCTCGCGTCCGGCCATGCCCTCGAAGCTCAGCGTGTCGGGGCGGCAGTCCGCGAAGATCTCGTTGCGGAACACCAGCCCGTTCGGATCGTCCAGAAGGCCGATCGGGATCTCGTAGTCGCCGTAACCGGCGGTGCCCGGCGCTGTGACGCGGTACCAGAGGCCCGCGCCACAGCCCGTGCACCATGCCCGTTCGGCCCAGGCGGAGGATTGCAGGCGACCCACGGCCTCGGCCCCCGCGACCTCAACCCGCTCGGCCGGGACGGCGACCGCGACGAAGGCCGCGCCGGTCCAGCGGCGGCACATCTCGCAGTGGCAGGCGCCGTAGTCCCGCGGCATGTCGCGGAGCGTCATCCGCACCGCGCCGCAAAGACACCCCGCCGTCCTGTCGCCGACCGTCGCGCGCATCGCGCCGCTCCTTCCGCGCCGCCCGTGCTTACTCGGCCGCAACGGCGGGCTGCGCGGCGAGATCCTCGAGGATCGCCTGCGCGGCGTCCCGCCCGTCGCGGATCGCCCAGACCACCAGCGAGGCGCCGCGCACGATGTCGCCCACCGCGTAGACGCCGGGCAGCGCAGTGCGCCCGCTCGTGAACTCGGCCTTGACCGTGCCCCAGCGCGTCACCTCGAGGCCATCGACGCCCCAGAGCTTCGGCAGCTCCTCGGGCTCGAAGCCGAGCGCCTTGATGACCATGTCCGCGGGCTCGGCGTAGTCGGCACCCTCGATCACCTCGGGCGACTGACGACCCGTCGCGTCCGGCGTGCCGAGGCGCATGCGTTGCACGATGACCTCCTCGACCGGGTCGCCGACGAAGCCCCGGGGGGCGGAGAGCCAGACGAACTCGACGCCCTCCTCCTCGGCGTTGGCGACCTCGCGCTGGCTGCCGGGCATGTTGGCGCGGTCGCGGCGGTACAGGCACTTCACGCTCTTCGCACCCTGCCGCACGGCGGTGCGCACGCAGTCCATCGCCGTGTCGCCGCCGCCGATCACCACGACGCGCTTGCCTTCGGCGTTCAGCTCGCCCGAGTCGAACTCCGGCACCTCGTCGCCGAAGCTCTTGCGGTTCGAGGCGGTCAGGAAATCGAGCGCGCGCACGATCCCCTGCGCGCCGGCACCGGGGCCGGGCAATTCGCGCGCCTTGTAGACGCCGGTGGCGATCAGCACGGCGTCGTGCTTGCCGCGGATCGCGTCGAAGGAGATATCCTCGCCCACGTTGCAATCGAGCACGAACTCGACACCGCCGTCGGAGAGCTGATCGTTGCGGCGCGTGACGACGTCCTTCTCGAGCTTGAAGCCGGGGATGCCGTAGGTCATCAGCCCGCCGGCGCGGTCGTACCGGTCGTAGACGGTGACCTGCACGCCCGCGCGGCGCAGGATGTCCGCGGCGGCAAGGCCGCCGGGCCCGGCGCCGATGATGCCGACGCTCTCCTCGCGCTCGGCGGCGGGGCGGATCGGCTCGACCCAGCCTTCCTCCCACGCCGTGTCGGTGATGTACTTCTCGACCGCGCCGATGGTGACGGTGCCGTGGCCCGACTGCTCGATCACGCAGGCCCCTTCGCAGAGCCGGTCCTGCGGGCAGATGCGGCCGCAGATCTCGGGAAAGGTGTTCGTCGCCTGGCTGAGTTCGTAGGCCTCGCGCAGGCGGCCCTCCGCGGTCAGCATCAGCCAGTCGGGGATGTTGTTGTGCAGCGGGCAATGGCTCTGACAGTAGGGCACGCCGCATTGCGAACAGCGCCCGGCCTGCTCCTCCGCCTTCTCGTGCGCGTATTCGGCGTAGATCTCGTGAAAATCATGCGCGCGCACGTTGGCGTCCCGCTTCTCGGGCATCGCCCGCGCGGTCGAGACGAACTTGAGCATCTGCTGTCCGGACATCGCACACTCCCTGCGGCCCTTGTCGTGGAGCGTCTGCATATAACACACGCGCCGCCAATAAAAGGCAGTCATACTGACCTAATATCGCTTTTCCGACACCGGAACCGCGACCCCGCGCCGCGCTGCAGCAGTTTTTAGGTACCAAAGCGGACCTATATGCCGGCTTTCCTTTGGGGCGCATTGGCTTATACCGGGCGCCGACCGGCCGGAGGGATGCGCGCGGCATGACGCTTTTCCATTTGATCCTCGTCGCCGTCCTGCAGGGCGTGACCGAGTTCCTGCCGATCTCCTCCTCAGGGCACCTGATCCTGTTGCCGGGGCTCACCGGCCTCGCCGACCAGGGGCTCGCCATCGACGTCGCCGTGCACGTCGGCACGCTGGCCGCCGTGGTGCTCTATTTCTGGTCCGACGTGCGCGAGGCGGTGCTGGGCGTGCCGCGCCTCCTGACCGGGCGGGCGGACACGCCGGGCGCCCGTCTCGCGCTGCTTCTGCTGGTCGCCACCCTGCCGGTGATCGCCGCGGGGCTCGCGCTGCGTCTTGCCGGGCTCGACGCGGCGCTGCGGTCGGTCGTGGTGATCGGCTGGACGACGCTGGGCTTCGGCGTGCTGCTCTGGGTGGCCGACCGCTTCGCGCCGGCCGCGCGCGCGGCCGAGGGGTGGTCGCTGCGGCACGCGGCGATCCTCGGGCTCTGGCAGGCGGTGGCGCTGATCCCCGGCACCTCGCGGTCGGGCATCTGCATCACCGGCGCGCGATTCCTCGGCTACACCCGGCACGGGGCAGCGAAACTCGCCATGCTGATGTCGATCCCGACGATCCTCGCCTCCGGCGGGCTGCTGGCGATCGAGGTCGCGGCAGAGGCCGACGCGGCACTGGCCCGCGACGGCGCGATCGCCGCCGGCTTCGCCTTCGTGGCCGCGCTCGCCGCGCTGACGCTGATGATGCGGCTTCTGCGGAGCGTGAGCTTCACGCCCTACGTGCTCTACCGCATCGCGCTCGGCTCGGCGCTCCTGATCTGGGCCTACGCCTGAGGCTCAGTGCTGCAGCGGCTTCACGGCGAGGTCGTCCTCGCGGCTCGCCTGCATGGCGAGCGCCGCGGCATGGGCGGCGGCGGCCGTCGTGAAGTAGGGGATCTTCGAATAGAGCGCGACGGAGCGGATCTCGCGGCTGTCCTCGACGGCCTGCGCCCCCTCGGTCGTGTTCATCACCAGGTCGATCTCGGCGTTCTTCAGCCGGTCCACGATGTTGGGCCGGCCCTCGTAGACCTTGTTGACGTCTTCGCAGGGAATGTCGTTCTCGCGCAGCCAGGTGGCGGTGCCGCGCGTCGCCGCGATGGTGAAGCCGAGCGCGACGAGCGTGCGCGCGGCCTCCTGCATCAGCGGACCCTTGTCGGCGTCGCGGATCGAGACGAAGGCGCGCCCGCCCGCGGGCAGCACCATGCCCGCGCCCATCTGCGCCTTGAGGAAAGCGCGCGGGAAGCTGCGGTCCCAGCCCATGACCTCGCCCGTCGAGCGCATCTCGGGGCCGAGGATCGTGTCCACGCCGGGGAAGCGCGCGAAGGGCAGCACCGCCTCCTTGACCGAGAACCACGGCATGTTCGGGTCCGCCAGCGTCATCGGATCGGCAAGGGGAAGGGGGTGGTCGTAGCCGGCATCCTTGTAGGGCGGACGCTTGGCGAAGGCCGAGAGCGGCTCGCCCGCCATGACGCGCGCGGCGATCGCGGCGATGGCGCTGTCGGTCGCCTTGGCGACGAAGGGCACCGTGCGCGAGGCGCGCGGGTTCACCTCGATCAGGTAGATCTCGCCGTCCTTCACCGCGAACTGCACGTTCATCAGGCCCACCACGCCGAGCTCGAGCGCGAGCGCGCGGGTCTGGCGGCCGATCTCGGCCACGATGGCGTCGGGCAGGGAATGCGGCGGCAGGCAGCAGGCCGAATCGCCGGAGTGCACGCCCGCCTCCTCGATGTGCTGCATGACGCCGGCGACGTGGACCTCCGTGCCGTCGGCGATGGCGTCCACGTCCACCTCGACCGCGCCCGAGAGATACCCGTCGAGCAGGACGGGGTTCCGGCCCGAGACGACCACCGCCTCGTCGATGTAGCGCTCGAGATGCGCCATGTCGCGGACGATCTCCATCGCGCGGCCGCCGAGCACGTAGGAGGGCCGGATCACCAGAGGGAAGCCGATGTCTTCCGCGATGGCGACGGCCTGCGCCTTGGAGGCGGCGAGGCCGTTCTTCGGCTGCCTGAGCGCGAGCTTGTTCACCAGCGCCTGGAACCGCTCGCGATCCTCGGCGAGGTCGATGGCATCCGGCGTGGTGCCGAGGATCGGGATGCCCTCGGCCTCCAGATCGTTGGCGAGCTTGAGCGGCGTCTGCCCGCCCAGCTGCACGATCACGCCGGCGAGCGTGCCGTTCTCCTGCTCGACGCGCAGGATCTCGAGCACGTGCTCCAGCGTCAGCGGCTCGAAATAGAGCCGGTCGGAGGTGTCGTAGTCGGTGCTCACCGTCTCGGGGTTGCAGTTGACCATGATGGTCTCGAAGCCCGCGTCGGTGAGCGCGTAGCAGGCATGACAGCAGCAGTAGTCGAACTCGATCCCCTGCCCGATGCGGTTCGGCCCGCCGCCGAGGATCACGACCTTCTTCCGGTCGCTGGGCCGCGCCTCGCATTCCACCTCGCCCATCATGGGCGCCTCGTAGGTGGAATACATGTAGGGCGTCTGCGCCTCGAACTCCGCCGCGCAGGTGTCGATCCGCTTGAAGACGGCCGTCACCCCGAGGTTGGCCCGCGCGCGGCGCACCTGTGCCTCCTCCCGGCCCGTCAACACGGCGAGCCGGGCGTCGGTAAAGCCCATCATCTTGAGATCGCGCAGGCCCTGCTCGGTGACGGGCAGGCCGTCGCGGCGCACGCGGTCCTCGGCCTCGACGATCTCGCGGATGCGGGCGATGAACCACGGGTCGTATTTCGTGACGCCGTGGATCTCGTCGTCCGAAAGCCCGTGGCGCATCGCCTGCGCGACGAGGCGCAGGCGGTCGGGCGTCTGCCGGCTGAGCGCGCGGATCACCGCCGCCTCGCCCTGTTCGGGGTCATCCGCGCCCTCGATGGCGATCTCGTCGAAGCCCGAGAGCCCGGTCTCGAGGCTCGACAGCGCCTTCTGCATCGATTCGTGGATCGTGCGGCCGATGGCCATCGCCTCGCCCACGGACTTCATCGCGGTGGTCAGCGTGGCCTCTGCGCCCGGGAACTTCTCGAAGGCAAAGCGCGGGATCTTGGTCACGACGTAATCGATGGTCGGCTCGAAGGAGGCCGGCGTCACCTTGGTGATGTCATTGTCGAGCTCGTCCAGCGTGTAGCCCACGGCGAGCTTCGCGGCGATCTTGGCGATGGGAAAGCCCGTGGCCTTCGACGCCAGCGCCGAGGAGCGGCTCACCCGCGGGTTCATCTCGATCACGACCATGCGCCCGGTCTCCGGGTGCACGGCCCACTGCACGTTGGAGCCGCCGGTTTCCACCCCGATCTCGCGCAGGACGGCGATCGAGCCGTTGCGCATGATCTGGTATTCCTTGTCGGTCAGCGTGAGCGCGGGCGCCACGGTGATCGAATCGCCCGTGTGCACGCCCATCGGATCGACGTTCTCGATCGCGCAGACGATGATGGCGTTGTCCGCCTTGTCGCGGACGACCTCCATCTCGAACTCCTTCCAGCCGAGGAGCGACTCGTCGATCAGGATCTGGCCCACCGGCGAGGCGTCGAGCCCCGAGCGGCAGTAATGGACATAGTCGTCGCGGTTGTAGGCCACGCCCCCGCCCGTGCCGCCGAGAGTGTAGGCGGGGCGGATGATCGCCGGCAGGCCGATCTCGTCCAGCGCCTCGAGCGCGGTCTGCACGCCGGCCTCCACGTCGAGCGTGCCGTCGTCGCGCTTCGGCGCGCTCACGATGGTGGCGGCGGGGTTCTCGAGCCCGATGCGCTCCATCGCCTCGCGGAAGAGGCGGCGGTCCTCTGCCATCTCGATCGCCTCGCGGCGGGCGCCGATCATCTCGACCCCGTGTTCGGCGAGCACGCCCAATTCTTCCAGCTTCAGCGCCGTGTTGAGGCCGGTCTGTCCGCCCATCGTCGGCAGCAGCGCGTCGGGTTTCTCCTGCGCGATGATCCGCGCCACCACCTCGGGCGTGATCGGCTCGATGTAGGTCGCGTCGGCGAGGCCCGGGTCGGTCATGATGGTCGCCGGGTTCGAGTTCACCAGGATCACCCGGTAGCCCTCTTCCCGCAGCGCCTTGCAGGCCTGCGCGCCGGAGTAGTCGAACTCGCAGGCCTGCCCGATGATGATCGGCCCCGCGCCGATGATCATGATCGAGCGGATGTCGGTGCGTCTGGGCATGGGGAACCTCGGCGGAGGGGCGGGCAAATCCGCGCGGGTTATAGACCAGCACGGCAGGTGCGCAAGGGGGCGGCGCGTACCGTCGCGGCGGGTTGATCTGTGTCAAGCAAAAGTGACAGGTCTTGTGCGAGTGTCCCTCCCAACGAGGGAGTAAGACCATGCGCATTCTGTTCGTCCACCCCAACTACCGCTCCGGCGGCGCGGAGATCGCGGGCAACTGGCCGCCCGCGTGGGTCGCCTACCTCACCGGGAGCCTGCGCGACGCGGGTTTCGACGATATCCACTTCGTCGACGCGATGACGAACGACCTCTCCGACGAGGAGGTGGCGGCGCGGATCGAGGCGATCCGGCCCGACGCGATCGGCGTCACCGCCATCACGCCGTCGATCTACAAGGCCGAGGAAATCCTGAAGATCGCCGAGGAGAAGGCGCCGCAGGCCGTGCGCATCCTCGGCGGCATCCATGCCACCTTCATGTACAAGCAGGTGCTCTCCGAGGCGCCCTGGATCGACGTGATCGTGCGCGGCGAGGGCGAGGAGATCGTCACCGAGCTGATGCTCGCCATCGAGGACGGCCGCTGGCCCGACGACCGCTACAGGATCAAGGGCCTCGCCTTCCGCGACGGCGAGCAGATCGTGGCGACCGAGGCCGCGCCGACGGTCAAGAACCTCGAGGGAATCAAGCCCGACTGGTCGATCCTCGAGTGGGAGAAATACATCTACATCCCGCTCAACACCCGCGTCGCCATCCCCAACATGGCGCGCGGCTGCCCCTTCACCTGCTCCTTCTGCTCGCAGTGGAAGTTCTGGCGCGACTACCGCGTGCGCGAGCCCAAGGCGGTGGTGGACGAGATCGAGGACCTCGTGGAGAACCACGGCGTCGGCTTCTTCATCCTCGCCGACGAGGAGCCCACCATCAACCGCAAGAAGTTCGTCGAGTTCTGCCAGGAGCTCATCGACCGCGACCTGCCGCGGCGGATCCAGTGGGGCATCAACACCCGCGTCACCGACATCTACCGCGACCGCGAGCTGCTGCCCTTCTACCGCGAGGCGGGGCTGGTGCACGTCTCGCTCGGGACCGAGGCGGCGGCGCAGATGAAGCTCGACCAGTTCAACAAGGAAACCAAGGTCGAGGAGAACAAGCAGGCCATCAAGCTCCTGCGCGACGCCGACATCTTCGTGGAGGCGCAGTTCATCGTCGGGCTCGACAACGAGACCGAGGAGACGCTGGAAGAGACCTACCGCATGGCGTGGGACTGGCAGCCGGACCTCGCCAACTGGGCGATGTACACGCCCTGGCCCTTCACGCCGCTCTTCCAGGAGCTCAAGGACAAGGTCGAGATCTACGACTTCTCCAAGTACAACTTCGTCACCCCCATCATGAAGCCCGCGGCGATGGAGCGCGGCGAGCTTCTGAACGGCGTGATGAAGAACTACCGCCGCTTCTACATGCAGAAGGCGCTCTTCCACTATCCGTGGCGGGGCACGGGCTACCGCCGGCGCTACCTGCTCGGCTGCCTCAAGGCCTTCATGAAGGCGGGCTTCGCACGCACCTTCTACGACCTCGGCAAGGCCGGCTACTGGGGGCCGCAGTCCAAGGACAAGGTGGATTTCCACTTCGACGAGACGCGCCAGATCGCCGAGGCGCAGATGGAGGACTGGGAGGCCGCCGCCGACCGCGCCGCGCGCGCCAAGGAACGCCGCGAGGCCGTGCGCGCGCAGATGAAGGACCGGGCCGAGGTTCGGCGCGAGAGTTTCAAGATGCCCAACGGCGCCGAGGTGAAGGCCTGCGGCGGGGGGGCCGAGCAGATGGAGGAGGCGTGAGATGGCGGCCGTCATGGAAGACTTCAGCCGATACGAGACGCCGCAGCCCGTCCATCCGGCCCTGATCGGGCCGAACGCCATCCTGCAGCTCGACCCGCTGCTGCGCGCCGCGGGGCTCGACCGTGCCGTCTACGAGGCGGCCGACCTCGACGCGCTGCCCGACGGCGAGAGCATGATCGACGAGGCGCCGGTCGCGCGGGTGCATCAGGCGCTGCGCCGCCTCGCGCCCGACATGGCCGAGGGGCTCGCCTACGAGGCCGGCGTGATGACCGGGCGCTACATCCTGACGCACCGCATTCCGCAGACGGCGCAGTCGATGCTCCTGTCGCTGCCCTGGCGGCTTTCCGCGCGGCTCCTGGCGCGGGCGATCGCGGCCAACGCCTGGACCTTCGCCGGCTCGGGCGAATTCCGCGTGCTCACGCCCTTCTCCTTCGAGCTTCAGGACAACCCGATCGTGCGCGGCGAGCGCGCGGATCACGCCATCTGCCACTGGCACTGCGGCGTGTTCACGACGCTCTACGCCGCGCTGGTGCATCCCAAGATGCGCTGCATCGAGACCGAGTGCGGGGCGACCGGCTATCCCGCCTGCCGCTTCGAGCTCGTGCGCGAGACCTGAGCGCTACTCGCCCGCCTTGAGCTGCTGCGCGGCGGCGACGGGCGGGTGATAGAGATACTCGCGCGTCGCCGGGATGGTGTCCTGCCGGCGCGTGAGCTGCATCTGGAACACGCCCTGCCGCGTGGCGTCGAAGGCCGCCTCGCAGGACACGAGATAGAAGCGCCACATCCGCACGAAGCGCTCGTCGTTGATCTGCCGCACCTTGTCGAGGTTCGCCTCGAACCGCTTGCGCCAGTGCCCGAGCGTGCGCGCGTAGTGATAGGTGCCCTGCAACACCTCGAAATCGGTGCCGTGCAGCCCCGATTTCTCGATCGCGGGGGCGAGTTCGGACAGGGACGGCGTGTAGCCGCCCGGGAAGATGTACTTGTTGAACCACGGCATCTGCGCCGTCGGTTCCTCCATCCGCCCGATCGTGTGAATGAGCGCGATGCCGTCCTCGGCCAGAAGCTCGGCCACCTTGTCGAAATAGGTCTCGTACTGCGGCACGCCCACGTGCTCGAGCATGCCGACGCTCACGATGCGGTCGAAGGACTCGTCGAGCTTGCGGTAATCGAGCAGCCGGAACTCCACCCGGTTCGAAAGCCCCGCCGCCTCCGCCCGCGCCCGGGCGCGCTGCAGCTGGTTCTCCGACAGTGTCACGCCCACGACCCGCGCCCCGTAGTCGCGCGCCAGCGTGATCGCCATGCCGCCCCAGCCGCAGCCGATGTCGAGCACGCGGTCGCCCTCGCGGATCATCAGCTTCTGCGCGATATGCGCCTTCTTGGCCTCCTGCGCCTCCTCCAGCGTCATGTCCGGCCGCGCGAAATAGGCGCAGGAATACTGCCAGTCCTCGTCGAGGAAGAGCGCGTAGAGATCGTCGCTCAGGTCGTAGTGATGCGCCACGTTCTGCCGGGCGGTGAGCGGCGTGTTCTTCATCGCCCAGCGCCGCAGCGCGAAGCGCAGGCGGTCGATGCCACGGATCCAGGGCGGGAACTGCCCGGCCCTGCGGTTGGCCAGCAGCAGCACGATCAGGTCGTAGAGCGCATCCTTCTCCACCTCGATCGCGCCGTCCATGTACCCCTCGCCCAGCGCGAGCTCGGGGTTCAGGCAGAGCCGGCGATAGATGCCCGGATCGGTGAAGCGCGCCTCCGCTTCAAGATCCCCGCCGGGGCCGTAGCTTCGGCGTTGCCCGTCCGGGCCGGTGATGGTCAGCCGACCGCGGACGATGAGCCGGCGCAACATGCTGTCGAAGACGCTTTCCCACATGACATACCCCCTGGTGTCCGGATGTCGAACGCCCGAAGGCGCACGACGGTTCAACCTTCCCCCGGAAGGAAAGTATTACATCTGATTCGCGTTTCCTCAAATGACGCGGGCCACGCGCCCTTGACTTCCGGCCCCCTGCCGAGTGTATCGGCGCCGGATCGCTGACCCGGAGGGCAAGTATGCACGCCTATCGCACCCACACCTGCGCCGACCTCGACACCTCGGCCGTCGGGGACACCGTGCGCCTCGCCGGCTGGGTGCACCGCGTGCGCGACCATGGCGGCGTGCTCTTCATCGACCTGCGCGACCACTACGGCGTGACGCAGGTGCTCTGCGACCCGGACAGCCCGGTCTTCGCCGAGGTGGAAAAGGTCCGCTCCGAATGGTGCATCCGCATCGACGGGGCGGTGAAGGCGCGCGATCCCTCGCTGATCAACCCGAAGCTCCCCACCGGCGAGATCGAGGTCTACATCCGCGACATGGAGGTGCTCGGCCACGCGCAGGAGCTCCCGCTCATGGTCTTCGGCGATCAGGAATACCCGGAGGAGACGCGCCTGCGCTACCGCTACCTCGACCTGCGGCGCGAGGAGATGCAGCGCAACATGACGCTGCGCGCGGACGTGATCGCCTCGATCCGCCGGCGCATGTGGGACATCGGCTTCCGCGAGTATCAGACGCCGGTCATAACCGCGTCGTCCCCCGAGGGCGCGCGCGACTTCCTCGTGCCCTCGCGGCTGCATCCGGGGAAGTTCTACGCGCTGCCGCAGGCGCCGCAGCAGTTCAAGCAGCTGCTGATGGTCTCGGGCTTCGACAAGTACTTCCAGATCGCGCCCTGCTTCCGCGACGAGGATCCGCGCGCCGACCGCTCGCCCACCGACTTCTACCAGCTCGACATGGAGATGAGCTTCGTCACGCAGCAGGACGTGTTCGACACGATCCAGCCGGTGATCGAGGGCCTTTTCGAGGAGTTCGGGCAGGGCCGCACGGTGGACAGGCACTGGCCGCAGATCCCCTACCGCGACGCGATGCGCTGGTACGGCACCGACAAGCCCGACCTGCGCAACCCGATCCGCATGGATATCGTGAGCGAGCACTTCCGCGGCTCCGGCTTCAAGATCTTCGCCGACCT
>NZ_JAWLFS010000246.1:0-4167 GCF_041685465.1 Rhodosalinus sp.
CCGTCCGGGCCGACCACCGTCGCGGCGAGTTCCACGACCACGTCGGCGAGCAGGAACCGCTCCCGGTCGGCACGGGCGCGGCGGCATGACCGGCCTGCACCGTCTGGCGGCAGAGATCGACGGCGCGCTCGAGCGCGCGGGCCATGCTCTCGGAACTGAGCCGCACCCGGGGGTCCTCGTGCGTGCCCAGCCGGTCGCACATGAGCTGCGCGGTCGCGAGCGTGTTCTTCAGGTCGTGGGTGAGTTGGCGCACCGCCGAGCCGAGCTCGGCCAGCCGCCGCTCGCGCTGGTCGCGTATGACGATGAGAACCGCGTCGCCGCCCGGGGTAGCACCGCCGCCGCCGACCACCCGCGCGCGCAGAAGCGCCGGCACCGTGCGACCGTCGCGCGTACGGCAGGAAAGCTCGTCCGAGCTCCAGCGCCCCTCACGGCGCAGATTGGCCATGAACCCCTCCAGCCGGGCGAGTTCGTGCGGGTGGATGTCCGCCGGCGTCATCGCCGCGAGCTCCTCGGCCGAAAAGCCCAGCATCTCGCAAGCGGCCGGGTTCGCCGCCACGAAGCGCCCGCTGCGCGGATCGATCAGCACGGCGGGGTCGAAGTTCTCTGCCAGAAGGTCTGCGGCCGGGTGGCCGGCCGTCGCGGTGAGATCCATCCCGCCCCCGAGATTGCGGAAAATGCCGAGCGAGAGCCTATCACATCGCATGCCCGCCGTCCCCACGCCGCGCGGGGCGCGCTCAAGGCTGCGTGATCCCGCGCTGCTGGACCCGCGGGCGGCAATCCGGGACGCTGAAACCGCGCCACCCCAGAAGGCGCACCCGCCCGGCAGCGCTCTGGACGACGCGCTTGCTCGCCCTCGCCGCGCTGTCGGGCCGGGCGGCGGCGCTCTCGGCTTGTCCCCTTGACGGGATGGCCGGGGCGGGCAGGCTCCCGGTCGGCACGGGCGCGGCCCTGAACGGCGCCTGCGCGCTGTCGACCTTCGCGCGGCTCGCGGAGGGGCATCTCGCGATGGCATTCGCCCCGCTCGGCTGGCTCGCCGGCATGGCCGCGATCGCCCGGATCGCACCCGGGCCGCCGTCGCCGGAGGCCGTCACGCTGCCCGGCTGGCTGGCGTTGCCGGCGCTGATCCGGATCGGCGCGGCGGGGATACGCCTCGGCCATCGCCTGAGGGCGCGACGGTCTGGCCGCTGTCCCTCGCCGTGCCGGTCATGGGCGGCGCCTAGACCGCGCTCCTTCTGGCGGGCGCGCCGTGGTCCTTCGGGGCCGGCCACCCGGGGGCGTGCAGGTCTGTCAAGAAACCGCAACATGGCACTGTTAAACGCGATCCACCCGGCCGGGACGGCCGTACCATCCCCAACAGGAACGGATGCTTTCATGACCCGCATGATCTTCGCCGGCGCGCTCGCCACCGCCCTCGCCACGCCGCTCGCGGCAGAGGACGTCTCGGGCAAGCTGGTCCTCTACACGTCGCAGCCCAACGCCGACGCGCAACAGACGGTGGACGCCTTCACCGCGCAACACCCGGACGTCGAGGTGGAGTGGTTCCGCGACGGCACCACCAAGGTGATGGCGAAGCTCCGCGCCGAGTTCGCCGCCGGCAACCCGCAGCCCGACGTGCTGCTGATCGCCGACATGGTGACGATGGAGGGCCTCGCGCAGGAAGACCGCCTGATGGCCTACCCGGAGGCCGACACCGCGGCCTACGACCCGGCGATCATGGACGACGCAGGGCACTACTTCTCGACGAAGCTCATCACCACCGGCATCGTCTACAACACGGCCGCCGAGATGATCCCGTCCTCCTACGCGGATCTCCTGAAGCCCGAGGCCGATGGCCAGATCGCCATGCCTTCGCCGCTGACCTCGGGCGCGGCGACGATCCACATGGCCGCGCTCACCGCGCACCCGGATCTCGGCTGGGACTTCTACGAGGGACTTGCTGACCACGGCGCCAACCCGCAGGGCGGCAACGGCGGCACCTACAAGGCCGTCGCGGGCGGCGAGAAGCTCTACGGCTTCGTCGTGGACTTCCTGCCCATCCGCAACAAGCTCGACGGCGCACCGGTCGAGTTCGTCTTCCCCGAGGAGGGCGTCTCGGCGGTGACCGAGCCGGCGGCGATCCTCTCGACCGCCGGGAACCCGGACGCGGCGCGGGCCTTCATCGACTTCCTGATCTCGCCCGAGGGCCAGCAGCTCGCCGCGGACCAGGGCTATCTGCCCGCGCACCCGGACATCACGCCGCCCGAGGGCTTCCCGGCGCGCGACGAGATCGGGCTGATCGAGTTCGACCCCGCCGAGGCGCTGGAGAACGATCAGGCGAACAAGGAACGCTTCCTCGACATCTTCGGTGGCTGACCGGACGACTCTCCTCCGCGGGCGCGGCGAGGCACTGGCCCTCGCCGCGCTGGTGATCTTCGGGCTCGCCCTCTTCGTCATGCCGCTCGGGCTTCTGGCCCGCGTCGGGCTGACCGAGGGCGGGGTGCCGTCGCTCGGCCCGCTTCTGGAGGCGCTGGACAGTCGCTCGGTGCGCCGCGCGGCCTGGCACAGCCTCGAATCGGCCGGCGTCTCGGCGCTCGCCGCGCTCGTCGTCGGCACCGCGCTGGCCCTCGTCCTCGGGCTGACGGACGTGCGGGCGAAAGGGCCGCTCGTCTTCCTGCTGCTGCTGCCGATGATGATCCCGCCTCAGGTCACCGCGATCGCCTGGGTTCAGGCGCTGGGGCCGGGGAGCCCGGTGCTCGGCTGGCTCGGCCTCGCGCCCGACCCGGGCAGCGCGCATCCGCTCTACACGCCCTTCGGCGTCATGCTCCTTCTGACGGTGCAGCACACGCCGCTCGTCCTGCTCGTCGTGCTGGCCGCGATCCGGTCGCTGCCCCGCGAGATGGTGGAGGCGGCGCGGATCGGCGGCGCGCGGCCCCTCCGCCTGCTGGTGCGCATCACGCTGCCGCTGATCGCCCCGACGCTGGTGGCGGCGGCGATGCTGGCCTTCGTCTCGGCGCTCGGCAACTTCGGCATTCAGGCGATCCTCGGTATCCCGGCGCGCTACACGACGCTGCCGGTGCTCATCTGGCAGCGGCTCTCGAGCTTCGGGCCGACCGTGCTGACCGATGTGGCGGTGATCTCGATCCTGCTGGCCGCGGTCGCCGTCGCCGCGATCGGCCTGCAGATGTGGCTTCAGCGCCGGATGCGCACCGAGGTCACCGGCCCGCCGCAGCCCCCCCTTCGGATACAGCTGCGCCGGGCGCGACCGCTCGCCGAGGGAGCGCTCGCCCTGTACGTCGCGGCGACGCTCGTGCTGCCGCTGGCGGCGCTTCTCGCCACGGCGCTGGTCACGACCTACGGCCTGCCGCTCACCCCGGCGACGCTGACCTTCGGCAACTTCGCCGAGATCCTCTTTCGCCAGCAGGCCACGCTGCGCGCCTTCGCCAACTCGACCCTGACGGCCGGCGCGGCCTCGGTCGCACTCGCCGCGGTCTCGGTGGCGATCGCCTATTTCCTGACGCGGCGCGGCGGCGCCGGCCGGCGCGTGGGGGGCGGGATGGCGGCGCTCGCCGACGTGAGCTACGCGATCCCGGGTCTCGTCATCTCGATCGCCTTCATCCTCGCCTTCATCCGGCCCCTGCCGGTTCTCGACGTGTCGCTCTACAACACCCTCTGGATCATCTTCCTCGCCTATCTCACGGCCTTCCTGTCGATCGCGCTGAAGCCCGTGACCGCGGCCTACGTCCAGCTCGACGCGGCGCTCGACGACGCGGCACGGGTCGCCGGCGCGGGCTTCGGACGGCGCATGGCGCGGATCATGGGGCCGCTGGTCGCGCCCGCCGCGGCCTCGGGCGCGATCCTCGTGTTCCTGACGTCCTACAACGAGGTGACGGTCTCGGCGCTGCTCTGGTCCACGGGCAACGAGACGATCGGCACCACGATCTTCAACTACGAGGACGGCGGCTACACCACGCTCGCCGCGGCGATGTCCTGTGTCACCGTCGCGGCGACGGTGGGTCTGATGTGGGCGCTCGACCGGGCGGGGCGGCATCTGCCGCCGGGGGTCGTGCCCTGGCGGTTGTGAGCGGGGCGCGCGGTCGAAAGGGGGCTGTCCGCCCCCTCTTGGCCTTCGGCCAATTCACCCCCGAGGATATTTTCACCAAGAAGAAACGCGGGACATCAGGGCAGAGG
>NZ_JAWLFS010000247.1:0-4154 GCF_041685465.1 Rhodosalinus sp.
GTCGAAGCTGGCGAACTGGATCAGGTTCGCGGTCTCCCGCACCATGGTGCCCCAGTCGGCGGTGGGCGGCTGGATGCCGACGCCGAGGAAGGAGAGCGCGGCGATGGTCAGGAACACGAAGCAGAAGCGCAGGCCGAACTCCGCCACCAGTGGCGGCATGATGTTGGGCAGGATCTCGCGCCGCATCACCCAGCCGAGGCGCTCGCCGCGCAGCTGCGCCGCCTCGACGTAGTCCATCACCGCGACGCCCACCGCGACCGAGCGGGTCAGGCGGAAGACACGGGTGGAGTCGAGCACCGCGATGATCAGGATGAGCGACAGCGCCGAGGACCCGAAGATCGACAGCAGCATCAGGGCGAAGATGAGCGAGGGAATCGCCATCAGCACGTCGACGCCGCGGCTGATGATCTGATCGAGCCAGCCGCGGTTGATCGCCGCGATCAGGCCGAGCGAGCCGCCGATCAGGAAGGCGAGAAGCGTCGTGACGAAGGCGATCCCGATCGTGTTGCGCGCTCCGTAGATGAGCCGGGTCAGGATGTCGCGCCCGATCTGGTCGGTGCCCAGCGGGTGCTCGCCGCTCCACGGTTCATAGGACTGACCGAGCGCCTCGGCCTCGCCATAGGGGGCGAGCAAAGGCGCGAAGAGCGCGACGACGATGTAGAAAATGATCACGATCAGGCCGAAGATCGCGGTGGGCGGGGCCTTCTTCAGCTCGATCCACGCCCGCTCGCGCCGGGTGCGGCGGCTGCGGAAGGCGGCCACCTCGGCGGCGGCCGAGTAGCTTTCGGTCTGATCTGTCATTTGGGATGCAACAGCCTGGGATTCGTGATGATGCCGATGATGTCGGCCGTGAGGTTCAGCAGGATGTAGGTCGCCGCGAAGATCAGCGCGCAGGCCTGCACCACGGGGATGTCGCGCGAGCTGACCGCGTCCACCATCAGCTGCCCGATCCCGGGATAGACGAAGACCACCTCCACCACGACGACGCCGACCACGAGATAGGCGAGGTTGAAGGCGATCACCGCCGCGATGGGCGCCCAGGCATTGGGCAGCGCGTGGCGCAGGATCACGCGGCGCGGCGGCTCTCCCTTGAGGCGCGCCATCTCGATGTAGGGCGAGGCCAGCAGGTTGATGATCGCGGCCCGCGTCATCCGCATCATGTGCGCCACGATCACCAGCGTCAGCGTCAGCGCGGGCAGGGCGGTGATGTAGACGCGGTCCCAGAGCGGCATGTCCCGGCCCACGTCGGAGAGGCTGGGGAAGACGGGCCAGAGCGTGCTGAGAAGCAGGATGAGGATATAGGCGACGAAGAACTCGGGAAACGAGATCGTCGTCAGCGTCGCGGTGCTCACCGTCTTGTCGTAGAGGCTGTTGCGCTTGAGCGCCGCGGTGATGCCGAGAAACAGCGCGAGCGGCACCGCGATCAATGCCGTCATCCCGGCGAGGAAGAGCGTGTTCGCCAGCCGCGGGCCGACGAGGTCGGCCACCTCGCGGGAGCGGTCCACGCCCGAGGAGGCGCGCCCCGAGAAGGAGGTGCCGAGATCACCCTGTGCGAGCCCCCCGATCCAGTCGAAATACCGGATCACGGGCGGCTGATCGAGGCCGAGTTCGCGGCGGAAGGCCGCCACCGTCTCGGTCGTCGCCGCCTGCCCGAGCACCGCCTCGGCGAAATCGCCGGGCAGCATCTGAACCGAGGCGAAGATGATGATCGAGACGATGAAGAGGGTCAGGACACCCAACGCCAGGCGCTGGAGGACGGTCCGGAGCACCGGATGCATCTCGTTTCTCCGTTCTGGTGCCCCCGGTTCGGCCATGGCGCCACTGCGCGCCCGGATCCTGCGGGGGCCGTCTTGGCGGGTCCGCGCCCGCCGGACGAGATTAGGCCAGCCCGCGTGTCGATTTCAAAGGAAAACATGTCGCCGGTGGACGGCAAAGATTCTGTTGGGTCTTGGCGCGCCGCGATTGTAGAGTGTGACGGCAAGCATTCCCCGGGATGCGACCGGGTACAACCATGACAGGGAAAACCGACATGAAGGAAAAGTTCATCGAGCGTCAGCGCCGTCTCCTCCGGCAGGGACGCCTGTCGCGGCGCGACTTCGTCGCTTCGGTGCTCTCCGCCGGCGTCGTGCTGCCCACCGCCCTCACCCTGGCCGACCGCGCGCAGGCCGCCACGCCCAAGCGCGGCGGCGACGTGCGCTTCGGCATGGGGCATGGCTCGACCACCGACAGCCTCGATCCTGCCACCTACGAGAACGGGTTCATGACGAACACCGGGTATCTCTGGGGCAACTCGCTGACCGAGGTGGCGCCCGACGGCACGCTGCGGGGCGATCTCGTCGAAAGCTGGGAGGCGACGTCCGACGCGCGGACCTGGCGCTTCCCGCTCAAGCAGGGCGTGACCTTCCACAACGGCAAGACGATGACCGTCGAGGACGTGATCGCCTCGCTCAACCACCACCGCGGCGAGGACACGAAGTCCGCCGCCAAGGGCCTGCTCACGGATGTGGAGGAGATGACCGCCGACGGCGACACGCTCGTCGTCACGCTCGCCTCCGGCAACGCCGACTTTCCCTTCGTGCTGTCGGACTATCACCTTCTGATCATGCCCTCCGACGAGGGCCGCGTGGACCCCACCTCGGCGATCGGCACCGGGCCCTACCCGATCGAGACCTTCGAGCCCGGCGTGCGCGCCATCGGCACCCGGAACGAGAACTACCACCGCGACGACGCGGCGTGGTTCGACACGGTGGAGATCGTCTCGATCCTCGATGCCACCGCGCGGCAGAACGCCCTGATGAACGGGTCGGTGCAGCTGATCGACCGGGTCGACCCGAAGACGGCGAACCTCCTCGCCCGCGCGCCCGACGTCACGATCCTCGAGGAGACGGGCTACCTGCACTACACCTTCCCGATGCGGGTCACGATGGAGCCCTTCGACAACTACGACCTGCGCATGGCGCTCAAGCTCTCGGTGAAGCGGCAGGAACTCGTGGACAAGATCCTGATGGGCTACGGCACCGTGGGCAACGACCATCCGCTGTCACCGGCCGTTCCGTTTCATGCAGAGGGCCTCGACCAGCGCGAGTTCGACCCCGATCAGGCCGCATTCCATTACAGGAAGTCGGGCCACAGCGGGCCCATCAAGCTCTCGGCCTCGGACGCGGCCTTCGCCGGCGCCGTGGACGCGGCGCAGCTCGTCGCCGCCTCGGCGGCCGAGGCGGGCATCGAGATCGAGGTCGTGCGCGAGCCCGCGGATGGCTACTGGTCCAACGTCTGGAACAAGAAGGCGTGGTGCGCCTGCTACTGGAGCGGCCGGCCGACGGCGGACTGGATGTTCTCCTCGGCCTATGTCGACGACACCGAGTGGAACGACACCGACTGGCGCGACACCGACGCGGCGCAGAAGTTCAACCGGATCGTCGACGAGGCGCGCGCCGAGCTCGACCAGCAGAAGCGCGCAGAGCTCTACGCCGAGGCGCAGCGCCTGATCCACGACGACGGCGGGGCGCTGGTGCCGATGTTCGCCAACCATATCATGGGGCACTCCAACGCGCTCGCCTACGGCGAACACATCGCGGCCAACTGGGAGCTCGACGGCGGCAAGGCCAGCCAGCGGTGGTGGATGGCCTGACCGGCCCGTCCGGATCGCGGGGCGCCGCGGCGCCCCATCCCGGGGACGGGGCGCCGCGTCGATGGTCCGCCGGGGCTTGGCCGCAAGGACTGCGCGACGGGACAGGGCGAAATGGCATCGCAGGCGGCAGGGCCGGCAGATGGAAGACGCCCCCGGCCAGTCCCGTTCCCGTTCCTGTTTCCGGACCGTCGGCCCGGGAATCGGGGGGCGCGCGGGGCCCGACCGGGGGCGCGGCCTCCCCCGCGTGGGAAAGGGTGGCGTCCCGAAGGCCGCGCCCGTGGCTCGCGTGCTGATGACCGGGCGCCCCGGTCGATGGGCGCGCTGACGCGCCGTGCCGGTGGCGGGCGCGGCGCACTCGCATGGGGGTCCCTGCACGACGAGACGCAGGGCGGGCGGCAAGGCACCTCCGCCCGCCGCCGGGCCGCACCGGGATATGTAGGACGCCGCTCGGGCGGGCCGGGCGCGTAGCTCTGACTGTGTCAGGCGCCGCCCGGTTTCCGGGAGGCTGCGCCCGATCCATCCC
>NZ_JAWLFS010000248.1:0-4153 GCF_041685465.1 Rhodosalinus sp.
GCGCCGGTCTACGGCCCGCCCTTCGTGCGCTCGGCCGCGGGCGGGCGGCGCTACGCGACGATGGAGGACTTCCGCACCTTCGTGAAGCTCGGCTACATGTCGCAGTGGCTGCACCACTCGGGCGGCACCGTCTGCGAGCCCACGGACATCCCCGTGAACAAGCGCCATCTCGACATGATGCTGGCGCACATGACGCTTTCGGACAAGCCCTTCATGGGCGGCGTCACCGAGCCCTCGCGCGCCGCTGACTGCGTCGCGATGGCCGAGATCCTCTTCGGCGCCGACACCGTGCAGGCGAACACGGTGATGACCTCGCTCGTCAACGTGAACTCGCCGCTGACCTTCGACGACGTGATGATGGGCGTGCTCGAGGTCTATGCGCGCAACAACCAGGCCTGCATCGTCTCGCCCTTCGTGGTCGGCGGCGCGATGTCGCCGGTCTCGGTCGCCGGCACGCTGACGCAGGTGCTGGCCGAGGTGATGGCCGGCGTGGCCTATGCGCAGCTGGTGCGGAAGGGCGCGCCGGTGATCTTCGGCACCTTCGTGACCTCGATCGATATGAACTCCGGCGCGCCCACCTTCGGCACGCCCGAGGCGAGCCAGATCCTCTATGGCGCAGGGCAGCTCGCGCGGCGGCTGGGGCTGCCGTTCCGCTCGGGCGGCGGGCTCTGCGGCTCGAAGCTGCCCGACGCGCAGGCGGCGTACGAGACGGCGAACACGCTGAACGCCGCGTTGCTCGGCGGGGTGAACTTCATGCTGCACTCCTGCGGTTGGCTCGAGGGCGGGCTGGTGGCTTCCTTCGAGAAGTTCGTGATGGACGCCGACCAGCTCGGCGCGCTGCACAAGATGGCGGCCGGCATCCCGACCGACATCAAGGCGCAGGCGATGGACGCGATCCGCGAGGTGGGGCCGGGCGGGCACTACCTCGGCTGCGCGCATACGCAGGAGCACTTCAAGTCGGCCTTCTGGCGCTCCGACCTGCTGGACTACAAGCCTTTCGAGACCTGGGACGAGGAGGGCGCGCGCGACACGCAGACGCTCGCCGCCGCGCGGGTCGAGACGCTGCTCTCGCAATACGTGCCGCCGCCGCTCGATCCCGGCATCGCCGAGGCGCTGGGCGATTTCGTCGCGGCGCGCAAGGCGGAGATGCCCGACGCCTTTTCCTGAGGCGCCGCGGGCACGGCGTCCTTGGGCGTATCGGGGCGCGCGAGGCGGGCCTCGACCATCAGCGCGATCAGCGTCTCGACGTGGCGCGCCGCCGACCAGGCGGCGTCGCCGGCGCGGCGGCGTGTTTCGAGCGCCTCCTCGATGTCCATGAGCGCCGCCAGCGCGGCGCCGGGCGACGGCAGCGCGCCGTAGCCCAGCAGCCGCGGCAGATGCTGTGCGCGGCGATACTCGGGCGCGCCGTGGCGCGCTGCGCGGATCAGAAGCGCGGGACGCCGAAGCGCCTTGAGACGGGTCTGGATATCAAGCATCAGCGGTCCTCCCCCGGATGTGACCGGGGTGCAGTCTGACACAACCCAAGCGTGTGTTGCGCTGGCGCGGGGCCTCCGAACGCCCCGCTGATATTTGTTTATCATTTGGAAACAACAATAAACGCCGGCGCGAATTGTTTACATTTGGATAACCATTTCGCGCTTCGGTTGTGGACAACTCTGCGGATGCGTAGGCGCGCCCGGCGCGGCGCGCGCCCAGGGGGAGGGGTCATGGGGACGCAAGGGGTGCGTGCGGGCGGCGCCGGTCTGCCCGACTGGCTGCCGACGGCGGCGCGTCATTACCTTCAGCATACCGAGGCGGGGCTGCCCATCCGGCAGCTCGCCCGCACGGCGGGCTGTCACGCCTCGACCGTGATGCGCCAGATCAGGAAGATCGAGGCGCGGCGGGACGACCCGCTGGTCGACGCGGCGCTTCGCCGGCTCGTGGGGTGCGAGGGCGCGGGGCTGCCGGCCCGTCTCGACCCGGAAGCCGCGGCGATCCTGCGCCGTCTCTGCGAGCCTGGCGCGGTGCTCGCCGTGGCCGAGGGCATGCAGAAAGCCGTCATCGTGCGCGAGGATGCGGAGGGCACGCGCGAGCGCACGGCGGTGCTCGACGCCGCGCTCGCGCAGGCGCTCGCGCTGAAGGACTGGATCGCCTGCCGCAAGGGCGGGCGCGTGGCGCAATACGTGATCACGGGCGCCGGGCGCGCGGCGCTCGGGGCTGGCGGGCAGGGGCTCGCCGAGGCGCCCGCGCGCTTCGAGGGACCGGAGGCCGCGTCGCCGCCGCGCGCGCCGCGCTACGGGCCGGCGGACTCGCCCCTGCAGGCGCTCGCGCGGCGGCGCGACGCGGAGGGGCGGCCCTTTCTTGCGCCCGCGCTGGTCGCGGCGGGCGAGCGGCTGCGCGAGGATTTCGAGATCGCGCAACTCGGCCCCGCGGTGACGCAGGACTGGGACCGGTTCCTGACCGCCGGGGCGGAGGCCGGCGGGGCGGAGGGCGACGCGCCCGCCCGGGGCCCGGCGGCGGCGCGGCGGCGCGTGCAGGCGGCGCTCGCCGAGCTCGGGCCGGGCCTCGGCGACGTGGCGCTGCGCTGCTGCTGCTACCTCGAAGGGCTGGAGAGCGCAGAGCGGCGCATGGGCTGGTCCGCGCGCTCGGGCAAGATCGTTCTGCGCATCGCGCTGCAGCGGCTGAGGCGTCACTACGACGAGACATTGGGGCCGGGCGGGCCGCTCATCGGCTGAGAGGGGCCGCATGGCGGCGATGCACGGGGCAAGGGTGACGATCCGCCCCCTGCATGCTACATCGCTGTCGGAACGACAGGAGTGACGCCGCCCATGCGTGATCTCAGCGACCCCGCCCTCCGCCACCCGGAGAAGGCCCACCGCCCCGAAACGCCGCGTCTGCGCAAGCCCGACTGGATCCGCGTGAAGGCCCCGGCGAGCAAGGGTTACAAGGAAACCCGCGACATCGTGCGCGAGAACAAGCTCACCACCGTCTGCGAAGAGGCGGGCTGTCCCAACGTGGGCGAGTGCTGGGCGCAGGGGCACGCCACCATGATGATCATGGGCGAGGTCTGCACCCGCGGCTGCACCTTCTGCAACGTGGCGACGGGGCGGCCGGACGCGCTCGACGCCTTCGAGCCGGGCCGCGTGGCCGACGCCGTGCAGAAGCTCGGGCTGAACCACGTCGTGATCACCAGCGTCGACCGCGACGATCTCGAGGACGGGGGCGCCGAGCATTTCGCGCGGACGATCCGCGCCATCCGCCACCGCGCGCCGGGCACCACGATCGAGATCCTGACGCCGGATTTCCTGCGCTGTCCGCCCTCGGCGCTCGAGACGGTCGTGGCGGCGAAGCCGGATGTCTTCAACCACAACCTCGAGACGGTGCCGGGCCTTTACACCGAGGTGCGGCCGGGCGCGCGCTATTTCCATTCGCTGCGCCTTCTGCAGCGGGTGAAGGAGATCGACCCGGAGATCTTCACCAAGTCGGGCCTGATGGCCGGCCTCGGCGAGACGCGCGAGCAGGTGCTGCAGGTCATGGACGACATGCGCTCGGCCGACGTCGATTTCCTGACCATCGGGCAATACCTGCAACCGACCTCCCGCCACCACGTCGTCGACCGCTACATCCCGCCCGAGGAGTTCGCGGCCTACGAGCAGGCCGCCTGGGGCAAGGGCTTCCTCATGGTCTCGGCAACGCCGCTCACCCGGTCGAGCTACCATGCGGGCGAGGATTTCGAGCGCCTGCGCGACAACCGGCTGAAGAAGCTCGCTGGCGCCTGAGGCGGGTCGCCGCCGCGCCCCGGCACCGTCCGGGCGCGTGTCTGACGGAAGTCCGCGCGGGACGCCTGACGCCATCAAGAGCGCCGGAGCGGAGTCCAATCCGCGCTGGAAACCGGGCGCGTCCGGCTGTATGACGAGGGTCCGAGCCGCGGGAGGACGACGATGAGCGACTGGGTGAAAACGGGCTGGCGCGAGAAGCCGCGCGTGCAGATGCCGGACTGGCCGGACGGCGCCGCGCTGCAGGGCGCAGAGGCGCAGCTCGCGAAGTATCCGCCGCTCGTCTTCGCGGGCGAGGCGCGGCGGCTGAAGGGCCACCTCGGCGCCGCGGCGCGCGGCGAGGCCTTCCTCCTGCAGGGCGGCGACTGCGCCGAGAGCTTCGACCAGTTCAGCGCCGA
>NZ_JAWLFS010000249.1:0-4134 GCF_041685465.1 Rhodosalinus sp.
GACCGGCCCGAGGAGTCGCTGCTGCCCGTGCCGCAGGCGGTGCTCGACGGCCTCGCGCACGAGATCGAGGCCGCCGACGCCGCATGGGAGGCGCGCCAATGACATCGCTCTTCGAGGTGCGCGGCCTGCACCTCTCTCTGCCCGACCTGAACGCGAAACCCCTCTTCGGACCGGCGCCGCGCGTGCACATCCTGAAGGGCCTCGACCTCGACCTGCCCGAGGGCGCGGTGACGGGGATCGTGGGCGAATCCGGCTCGGGCAAGTCCACGCTGGGGCGCTGCCTGATCCGGCTGCTGGAGCCCACGGGCGGGACCGTCCGCTTCGACGGCACCGACATCGCGCATCTGGGACCGCAGGCGCTGCGCCCGCTCCGGCGCGACCTGCAGATGATCTTTCAGGACCCGATGTCGAGCCTGAACCCCCGCCACCGCATCCGCGAGATCATCGCCGGGCCGCTGCGCGTGAACGGCGTCGGGAACGCGGAGGCCCGCGCGCTCGATGCGCTCGACCGCGTGCACCTGGGCCGGCGCTTCGCCGACCGCTACCCGCACCAGCTGTCGGGCGGGCAGCGACAGCGCATCGGCATCGCGCGGGCCGTGGCGCTCTCTCCGCGCTTCATCCTCGCCGACGAGATTGTCTCGGGTCTCGACGTCTCGACGCAGGCGCAGATCATCGCGCTGCTCGAAGAACTCGTTGCCGACATGAACCTGACCATGGCCTTCATCAGCCACGATCTTTCCGTGATCCGCCGCCTCTGCCAGCAGGTGATCGTGATGAAGGCGGGCGAGATCGTGGAAGCGGGTGCGACGGCCGAGGTCTTCGAGGCCCCGCGCCATCCCTACACCGCGGAACTCAAGTCCGCGATCCCATTGCCGGAGATCGACGCCAGCTGGCTCCACGATCGCCCGTCCCGGCCGGCGCACTGACCGACAGCCACCAGAAAACCGACAGGAGGTAAGACATGAGACCTATCAGACCTATCGCCACCACGGCCGCGATGCTGGCGCTCGCCGCGCCGGCCGCCGTCGCCGCCGAGGAAACGCTGCGCGGCGTCACCGCCTTCTCCACTGGCACCACCTTCTCGCGCCCCTTCGAGGCCTTCGTCGAGCGCGTGAACGAGACCGGCGCGGGTGTCGTGCAGATCGAGTACGTCGGCGGGCCCGAGGCGGTGCCGACCTTCGAGCTCGGCAACGCGGTCTCGGCCGGCGTGGTCGACATCGCCAACAACACGACGGCCTTCTACACGAACCTGATGCCCATCGGCGACGCGCTGCACCTGGCCACCAATACCATCCAGGACCAGCGTGCGAACGGCTGCTACGAGCTTGTCGACGGGCTCCATCAGGAGCAGATGAACGTCAAGTATCTCGCCCGGACCGGCGACCACATCCAGTATCACCTCTATACCACCGAGCCGGTCGAAGGCCTCGACCTGTCGGGCCTGACGCTGCGCACCACGCCGGTCTATCGCGCGATGTTCGAGACACTGGGCGCCACGGCCGTGCGCACCGCCCCGGGCGAGGTCTACACCGCGCTCGAGCGCGGCGCGATCGACGGCTACGGCTGGCCCATTCAGGGGGTGCTCGACCTCGGGTGGGACGAACAGACGGCGTATCGCGTCGATCCGGGCTTCTACCAGGTGGACGTGAATTTCCTCGTCAACCTCGACAGGTGGAACAGTCTTTCCGACGAGGCGAAGACGGTGCTCGAAGAGGCCGGCGCCTGGATCGAGGCAAGGAACGCCGAGAACCTCGACATCAACGACTCCGAGGTCGCGCAGCAGGCCGAAGCCGGCATCGAAACGATCACGTTCACGGGCGAGACGGCCGAGGAATGGCGCGCGGTCGCGCAGAGCGCGGGATGGGCCGCGATCGAGGACATCGACGCGGACACCGCGGCCGAGCTGAAGTCCTGCCTCGTAGAATGAGACCCCGGGGCGCGGCATGGCCGCGCCCCGTCCTTGCGGAGCCATGATGACACGCCTTTCCAAGAGTTTCGACGCGCTCCTGCGCGCGTTCGCCGTGCTGGCCGCGGCGATCTTCGGCGCGACGGCCGTTGCGATCACGCTGAACGTGATCCTGCGCAACACTGCCGGGACCACGATCTTCGGCCTGCTCGACGTCGTGGAATACGGCCTTCTGGCCGCGACGTTCCTCGCCGCGCCGTGGGTGCTGGCGCAGTCCGCCCATGTGGCCGTGGACCTTGTCACCGCGGCGCTGCCCACCGCGGTCGCGCGGCCGCTGGCCCGGGTCACCGCGCTTGTCGGCTTCGGCGTCTCGGCGGTCTTTCTCTGGTACGCCGTCGAGGCGGCCATGACCTCGGCCGCGCGCGGATCGATGATCCGGACCGCCCTCGTCGTGCCGGAATGGTGGGCGCTCTCGGCGGCGCCCCTGGGCTTCGCGCTTATCTGCATCGAGTTTCTCAGGCAGGCAGCCGATCCTCCGGCCGGCGCGCGGACGGGTGGCCTCTGATGGACTGGCCCCTTTTCCTGACGCTCATGATGGGCGGGCTCGCGGCGCTCCTGCTGATGGGGCTTCCCGTCGCCTTCGCCTTCCTGACGGTCACGCTGATCGGCGCCTGGGAGGTGCTCGGCGGCGAGCGCGGCGCGATGCAGCTCGCCCGCAACGCGGCCGACAGCCTCTCGAGCTTTCAGCTCGCGCCGATCCCGCTCTTCATCCTGATGGGCGAGATCCTCTTCCAGACGGGCATCGCGCACCGCGCCATCGACGCGATCGAACGCGTCGTGACCCGGATTCCCGGCCGCCTTTCCGTCGTCACCGTCTTCGGCGGCACGATCTTCGCCGCGCTCTCGGGCTCGACCATCGCCAACACGGCGATGCTGGGCTCGACCCTTCTGCCCAACATGCTCAAGAAGGGCTACTCCCCCGGAATGGCGATGGGGCCGATCATGGCCTCGGGCGCGATCGCCATGCTGATCCCGCCCTCCGCGCTCGCCGTGCTCGTGGGCAGCCTCGCGGGGATCTCCATCGCCGGGCTGCTGGTGGCCGGCGTGATCCCGGCGGTGCTGCTCTCGGCCGCCTTCGTGGCGTGGATCGTGCTGCGCGCCCTCGTCACGCCCTCGGTCGCCCCGACCGAACAGCTTCCCGAAATGGGCCTCGCCGACCGCTGGCGCCCCTTCGTGATCTATGTGGTGCCGCTTTCGGCTCTCTTCGCCGTGGTCATCGGCAGCCTGCTTCTCGGCCTCGCCACGCCGACCGAAAGCGCCGCGCTCGGGTCCGTCGCCGCGCTCGGCGCGGGCGCGGCCTATCGCGCGCTCACCCTTGCCGGGATCGGGCGCGCGCTGATGGAGACCACGAAGCTCTCGGTGATGATCCTCTTCATCATCGCGCTCTCGCAGACCTTCGCGCAGGTCCTGAGCTTTTCGGGCGCGACCGGCGGGCTGATCGGGCTGATCGAGGGCTACGAGCTCACCCCCCTGCAGGTCCTGCTGGGCATGATCCTGCTGCTGCTGCTGCTCGGCTGTTTCGTCGATCAGGTGAGCATGCTGATGGTGACCGTCCCGATCTTCGTGCCGCTGAGCCAGGCCGCGGGCATCGATCCGCTGATCCTCGGCGTGATCTACCTGCTGACGATGGAAATCGGGCTGTTGACCCCGCCCTTCGGCCTTCTGCTCTTCGTCATGCGCGGCGTCGCGCCGCCCGAGATCGGGATGAAGGACATCTACGCCGCCGTGCTGCCGTTCGTCGCGATCAAGCTCCTCGTGCTTGCCGCGATCGTCTGGCAGCCGGGCCTCGCGACCTGGCTTCCGACGCTTCTGCACTGAACCCCGGCGCGTCCGGCACGGCGAGCCGTCACCGCGGACGCGCCGGCATGCCGGATGCCGCTCGACCCGGGCGGCCGCGGCACCGCGGCGCGCCCAGCCGCGTAACGCCGCGGCTTGTAAAAATTCATTCCGCTTTCGCTCGTCATTCAGAAATCAAGTGCCGCAACACCGAGAACGCGAGCCAAATCGGAAACCTGTTTCCACGCCGCTCTGGTAAACTCGCGCAACCCGCCAGAGGAGGCCGCGATGACCGTCCCCCAGCTTCGCCTGACCGATTATCACCTTGCCGATCGCTACACCCTGCCCGAGGGGCGCGTGTTCCTGACCGGCACGCAGGCGCTGACCCGCGT
>NZ_JAWLFS010000037.1:0-17010 GCF_041685465.1 Rhodosalinus sp.
CCCCGGCCAAGGAGCGTCTCCTGCCCGATCACCTCGTCGAGGGCCTGCGGGCGGAGCCGGTCGGCAAGCGGGCGCGGCGCGCCCTCGCCCGTCTCCGCCGTCGGGTCCGGTGCCTCCTCGCGGTCGAAAAGATCGGCCATCGCGGTCAGCCCCGGAAGCGGATGGCGACGCGGCGTTCGCCGCGCTGCACGACGATCTCGTGCCAGCCGCCCGAGGCGAGCGCGCGGCGCACCTCGCGCGGGGTCGTGACCTCGCGCCCCGAGACGGCGCGGATCACATCGCCCGCCTCGAGCCCGGCGCGCGCACCGAACCGGCCGGCGTCCGTGACGACGACGCCCCGCGCGCCGAGCGGCAGGTTCATCTCGGCGATGACGGCGGGGTTCACGGTGGCGAGCGCGAGCCCCGGCAGCGCCGTGTCGCGGCCCAGCGTGAGCGGCGCGCGCGGCGGCTCCTCCGGCGGCGGCGCGAGGCGCACGGTGACCGCCCGCGCGCGGCCCTCGCGCCAGAGCTCCGCCGTGACCTCTGCGCCCGGCCCGGCGACGGCGAGGCGGTAGGCCATGCCGGCGGGGCCGTTCACCTCGGCCCCGTCGAGCGCGAGGATCACGTCGCCTTGCCGCAGGCCCTCCGCGGCGAAGGGGCTCAGGGGGTGCAGATCGGAGACGACCATGCCACGGGGGCGGCCGAGGCCGAGCGCCTCGGCCATGTCGGCGTCCACCGGCTGCCCGCTCATGCCGGCCCAGGGGCGGCGGAAGGTCTCGGCGCCGGCGCGCGCCTCGGCCACGAAGCGCGCGACGAGGTCCGCCGGGATCGCGAAGCCGATGCCGATGGAGCCGCCCGTGCGGCTGAGGATCGAGGTGTTGACGCCGACGAGCCGCCCGGCCGCGTCCACGAGCGCGCCGCCCGAGTTGCCCGGGTTGATCGGCGCGTCGGTCTGCACGAAGTAGCCGCGCCGGTCGCCCGTCGCAGGCCCCGAGCGCGCCACGGCCGAGACGATGCCGGAGGAGACCGTCTGCCCCACGCCGAAGGGATTGCCGATGGCGAGGACGAGTTCCCCCACCTCCAGCGTGTCGCTGTCGCGGAGCGGCAGGTGCGGCAGATCCTCGGCGCCCTCGAGACGCAGGATCGCGAGATCGGCCTCGGCGTCGGCCAGCACCACCTCGGCGGAGAACTCGCGCCGGTCGTTCAGCACGACGCGGATGTCGGTGGCGCGGCCGACCACGTGGTAGTTGGAGACGACGACACCGTCGGGCGAGAGGATCACGCCGGATCCGAGGGAGTTCTGCACGCGCGGCCGCTCCGGCGCGAAGTCGCGGAAGAACTCCTCGAACACCGGGTCGTCGAAGAGCGAGCGGCGCTCCTGCACCACGCGGCGGGCATAGATGTTGACCACCGCCGGCGCGGCGGCGCGCACGACCGGCGCGAAGGACAGGTCGATCTCGGCCTGCGTCCGCGGCACCTGCGGCTCGGCGGCAAGCGGCGTGGCGGCGAGGGCAAGACTGACGATGAGGGCTCGAAACATGGGGCGGCCTCCCGCGGTGGGCGTCGATATGCGGGCCGGCGCACGCCATTGCAAGGCGCCGGAACGCAAGACGCGCCCCGGCGGTCTCCCGCGGGGCGCGCGATACTCGGCCGGCCGGGAGGATCAGTCCTCGGCGGCCTCCTCCTCGGCGAGGCGGGCGCGGTCGGCGGCGCCCTTCGCCTCCGGGTCGCGGTCCACCAGTTCGACGATCGCCATCGGCGCCATGTCGCCGTAGCGGAACCCGGCCTTCAGCACGCGGACGTAGCCGCCGGGCCGGTCCTGGTAGCGCGGGCCGAGCACGTCGAAGAGCTTGGCGACATGCGCCTCGTCGTTGAGCCGCGAGGCCGCCTGACGGCGGGCGTGCAGGTCGCCACGCTTGGCGAGGGTGACGAGCTTGTCGGCGACGCGCTTGAGCTCCTTCGCCTTGGGCAGGGTCGTCTTGATCTGCTCGTGCTCGATCAGCGAACCGGCCATGTTGGCGAAGAGCGCCTTGCGGTGCTCGTGGGTACGGTTGAGCTTGCGGTATCCGTGGGCGTGACGCATGGGGTGTCTCCTATCGCTTTATGCTTTGTCCGGCGGCCCGTGCGCGCGGGCCGCTCTCCTTGGGGCCGGAGCCCGCGGCTCAGAAGTTCTCTTCGTACTTCTTCGCCAGGTCCTCGATGTTGTCGGGCGGCCAGTCCTCGACCTCCATGCCGAGGTGCAGGCCCATGCCCGAAAGCACTTCCTTGATCTCGTTGAGCGACTTGCGGCCGAAGTTCGGCGTGCGCAGCATCTCGGCCTCGGTCTTCTGGATGAGGTCGCCGATGTAGACGATGTTGTCGTTCTTGAGGCAGTTCGCCGAGCGCACCGAAAGCTCCAGCTCGTCCACCTTCTTGAGGAGGAGCGGGTTGAACTCCAGCCCGTCCTCGTCCGACTCGCGGCCCGAGCCTTCCGGCTCCTCGAAGTTGACGAAGATCGACAGCTGGTCCTGAAGGATGCGCGCGGCATAGGCGACCGCATCGTCCGGCGTGATCGCGCCGTCGGTCTCAACCTTCATGGTGAGCTTGTCGTAGTCGAGAACCTGCCCCTCGCGGGTCGGCGTGACCTCGTAGGAGACCTTCTTGACCGGCGAATAGATCGCGTCGATCGGGATCAGGCCGATGGGCGCGTCCTCGGGCTTGTTCTTGTCGGCCGGAACGTAGCCTTTCCCGGTGTTGACGGTCAGCTCCATGTAGATGTCCGCGCCCTCGTCGAGGTGGCAGATCACATGGTCGCGGTTGAGGATCTCGATGCCCGCGCTCTCGGAGATGTCGCCTGCGGTGACGACGCCGGGCCCCTTGGCGGAAATCGACAGCCGCTTCGGCCCCTCGACTTCCATGCGAAGCGCCACACCCTTGAGGTTGAGGATCACGTCGGTCACGTCCTCGCGCACGCCGGCGACCGAGGAGAACTCGTGCAGGACGTTGTCGATCTGGACCGACGTGATGGCAGCGCCCTGAAGCGAGGACAGCAGGACGCGGCGCAGCGCGTTTCCCAGCGTCAGGCCGAACCCGCGCTCGAGCGGCTCGGCCACGAGAGTCGCCTTGCGCGCCGGCTCGTCGCCGGGCTTGACGTCGAGCGCGTTCGGCTTGATCAGATCGGACCAGTTCTTGTGGATCATGGATGTCTCCTCAATTCCTGTTCCGGCCCCATGTCCGAAGGCCGGAACGCCCGAGGTTGAATGACAAAGCGGGACGGCGCGAAGCCCGCGCCGCCCCTTGCAAAGTCTGGTCCGTCAGACGCGCCGGCGCTTGGGCGGCCGGCACCCGTTGTGCGGGATGGGCGTCACGTCGCGGATGGACGTGATGTTGAAGCCGACGGCGGCGAGCGCGCGCAGCGCCGATTCGCGGCCGGACCCGGGGCCCTGCACTTCCACGTCGAGCGTGCGCATGCCGTGCTCCTGCGCCTTCTTGCCCGCATCCTCGGCGGCGAGCTGCGCGGCGTAGGGCGTCGACTTCCGCGAGCCCTTGAAGCCCATCGCGCCGGCCGACGACCACGAGATGGCGTTGCCCTGCACGTCCGAGATCAGGATCTTGGTGTTGTTGAAGGAGGAATTCACATGCGCCGTGCCGGTGGCGATGTTCTTGGAGACCTTCTTGGGTCCGCGGCGGCGGGTATCGCGTGCCATTGGTGACTGCCCTCCTTATTTCTTCTTGCCGGCGATCGGCTTCGCGGGACCCTTGCGGGTGCGCGCGTTGGTATGGGTGCGCTGACCGCGCACGGGCAGTTTGCGGCGGTGGCGCAGGCCGCGGTAGCAGCCGAGGTCCATCAGGCGCTTGACGTTCATCTGCACCTCGCGGCGCAGGTCACCCTCGACGGTGTAATTCTGATCGATGTGCTCGCGGATCGCGACGAGATCGGCATCCGAGAGTTCGTTGACCCGGCGCGATCCGTCGACGTCGACGGCGTCGCAGATCGACTCGGCGGCGGAGTGGCCGATTCCGTGGATGTAGGTCAGCGCGATCGGCACGCGCTTGTTCGTGGGAATGTTGACGCCGGCAATGCGTGCCACGTGGTCAGTCCTTTCGTTGCGAGCCCGTAACGCCAGGCCCTTTTTTCACAACCCTCGGCCCGCGGCGGCAGTCCACGGGCCGGGTCAGAGGTGGTCCTGCGATGTCGCGCGTCGGAGCGCCGGGAGCGACGCCGCGCAAATCGATTCTCTGCCGAGATGCTGGTGCGTAGGGGACGAGGCGGGGGCCGTCAAGCCCCTGCCGACGCCGGCTGGCGGTCGCCGTCAAGGACGTCCGAGATCGCCGCGGCCACCGCGTCGATCTCGCCGAGACCGTCGATCCTGAAGAGCTTGCCCTTGGCGTAATAATACCCGATCAGCGGCGAGGTCTTCTTGTAGTACTCCATCAACCGCTGGCGCAGGCTTTCCTCGTTGTCGTCCTCGCGGCGCTTGAACTCCTCGCTCCCGCATTTGGCGCATTTGCCGTCGGCCGGGATCGGCTTGGTCACGTCGTTGTAGACCTCCCCGCAGCCCGCACAGGTCGCGCGCGCGGTAATGCGGCGCACCAGCGCCTCGTCGTCGACCTGCATCTCGATCACCGCATCGAGACGGGATCCCGTCTCTTCCATCAGCGCGCCGAGCGCGTCGGCCTGCGCGAGGGTGCGGGGAAACCCGTCGAAGATGAAGCCCGGCGCCTCCGACCCCTCGAGCCGCTCGCGGATCAGGCCGATGACGATCTCGTCGGTGACGAGTTCGCCCCGGTCCATGACCTCGGCCACGCGCTTGCCCATCTCCGTGCCGCTGGCGCGCGCCGCGCGCAGCATGTCGCCCGTCGAAAGCTGAACGAGGCCACGCTCCTCCTCGAGGCGGCGGGCCTGCGTTCCCTTGCCCGCTCCGGGCGGTCCGAGAAGTATGATGTTCATTTTCTGGCCGGTGTCTTCTTGCCGCCCCGCTTCTGCTTCTTGCCGCGGAGCTGCGATTTCTGGATGAGCCCTTCGTACTGATGCGCAAGCAGGTGGCTCTGGATCTGCTGGACCGTGTCCATCGACACGGAGACCACGATCAGGACCGAGGTGCCGCCGAAGTAGAAGGGGATCGAGTACTGGTTGCGCAGGATCTCGGGCAGCAGGCAGACGAGCGCGAGGTAGCCGGAGCCGAGCACGAGCACGCGGTTGACGACGTATTCGAGGTACTCCGCCGTCTTCTTGCCCGGGCGGATGCCGGGAACGAAGCCGTTCTGGTTCTTCAGGTTGTCGGCCACGTCGTCCGGCTTGAAGGCCACGTTGAACGTGTAGAAATACGCGAAGAAGATGATCATCGCTGCGAAGAACAGAAGGTAGAGCGGCTGCCCAGGCCCGAAGTAGGCCAGCAGCGCGGACATCACCGGGCCGGATTGCTGCCCCGAGAAGGTGCTGATCGTCGTCGGCAGAAGGAGCAGCGAGCTCGCGAAGATCGCCGGGATCACGCCCGACGGGTTGACCTTCACCGGAAGGTGGCTGGTCTGAGCCTCGGTCATCTTCATGCCGACCTGGCGGCGCGGGTACTGGATCGTGATCTTCCTCAGCGATCGCTCCATGAAGACCACGAAGGTGATCGTGACGACGATCAGCAGGATCACGCCGACGATCACTGCCGGGCTGATCGCGCCCGAGCGTCCCGAGGCGAAGAACTGCGCCAGCGCCGAGGGCACCTCGGCGATGATGCCGACGAAGATGATCAGCGAGATGCCGTTGCCCACGCCGCGCGCGGTGATCTGCTCGCCGAGCCACATCAGGAACATCGTGCCGCCGACCAGCGTGATGACGCAGGCCGCCCGGAAGAACCAGCCGGGATCGGTGACCAGATCGCCGGATTCGAGGCTGACCGCCAGGCCGTAGGCCTGCATCGTCGCCAGGAGAACCGTGCCGTAGCGCGTGTACTGGTTGAGCTTCTTGCGGCCCTGCTCGCCCTCTTTCTTGAGCTGCTCGAGCTTCGGCACCATCGCCGCGAGCAGCTGCACGATGATCGAGGCCGAGATGTAGGGCATGATCCCGAGCGCGAAGATTCCCATGCGCCCGAGGGCCCCGCCGGTGAACATCGACAGCATGCCGCCGATGCCGGTCGAGGCTTCCGTCATGAAGTCCTGCAGCGCCTGCCCGTCGATGCCGGGCACCGGAATGAAGGTGCCGATCCGGTAGACGATCAGCAGACCGAGCGTGAAGAAAATCCGCTGTCGGAGTTCCGTGGCGCGGACAAGCGCGCCCCAGCTCGTGTTGGCGGCCATCTGTTCGGCTGCGGATACCATGCGGCTCCCCCGGTGCGGGCGCCGCCGCCCGGCGCGCGAAGGGCGCGGGCGGCGGGCGGATACATTGGATTATCTATCGGGCAGGCGCGAAGGCCACAACCCGTTATTCCGCGGCGGCCGTCGCGGCGAGCGTGACCGAGCCGCCGGCGCTTTCCACCGCAGAGACGGCACTGGCCGAGGCGCCGGTGACCTGCAGGTCGAGCCTGGCCGAGAGCGCGCCCTTGCCGAGCACGCGCACGCCGTCGCGCCGACGTCGGACGAGGCCGGAGGCCACGAGCGCCTCCTCGGTGACCGGCTGGCTCGCGTCGAGCTTTCCGGCGTCGACGAATTTCTGCAGGTCGCCGAGGTTCACCACGGCGAAGCTCTTGCGGTTGGGCTTGTTGAAGCCGCGCTTCGCCAGGCGCTGATAGATCGGCATCTGGCCGCCTTCGAAGCCCTTGATCGCCACGCCGGAGCGCGATTTCTGGCCCTTGATGCCGCGGCCGGCGGTCTTGCCCTTGCCCGAGCCGGGGCCGCGCGCGACGCGCTTGCGACGGTGGGTGGCGCCCTCGGCGTCGCGGAGTTCGTTCAGTTTCATTTCGCTTCTCCAATGCCGGATTCCGCCCCGAAGCGAAGTGGCGGACCACGGCGTTTTCTGTCGTCGGATTCGGGACCTCGTGCCCGTGGCGCGCGTTTAACGGGCAATCGCGGCGCGATCAAGCGCCGGGACGCGGCGCACGGGAGGCGGTGATGGTCATCGACAGCAGCCAGCTGGCCATGATCGGGGGCCTGCTCAGCGTCGCGGCCTATTTTCCCTATACGATCGCCACGGTGCGCGGGCAGGCGACGCCGCAACGCTCGTCGTGGTTCATCTGGGCGCTCCTGAGCGCGATCGCCTTCGCGTCGGTGCTGCACTCGGGGGGGACGCGCGGCCTCGTGTTCACCGGCGCGCAGATGGTCGGCACCAACACCGTCTTCCTGCTGTCGCTCTGGCGCGGCACCGGCTCGATCGCGCAGCGTAGCGATGCCACGGTGCTCAGCTTCTCGGCGCTCGGTCTCGCGCTCTGGTGGTGGACCGACAACGCGGCCTGGGCGATGGCGCTCGCCATCGCGGTCGGCACGGCCGGCGGGTCGCTGACGATCGCCAAGGCGTTCAACACGCCCCGCTCGGAAGTCCTGACGCCCTGGATCCTGCAATGGCTTGCCGCGACCTTCGGCGCCGCCTCGGTGCTCGGCGCCTCGCCGCTCGAAATGGCCTATCCGCTGTATCTCTTCCTGCTGTACAGCGGGATCGCCGGCGCGACCGCCAGCGGACGGGTCGCACGCCGTCGCTGGGGCCGGCACACGCCCTGAACGACGAAAGCCCCCGGCGCGGGGCGCGGGGGCTTCCGGCTCGGACGTTCGGCGGGCTCAGCCGCGTTCTTCGACGACCTCGACGAGATGCGGGATCTTGGCGATCATGCCGCGGATCGAGGGCGTGTCCTCGAGCTCCCGCGTCTTGTGCATCTTGTTGAGGCCGAGGCCGATCAGCGTTTCGCGCTGCCTGGCCGGCCGGCGGATCGGCGAGCCGATCTGCTTCACCACGATGGTCTTTGCCATGATCTCTCTCCCTTACGCCTCGGCCGCTTCGGGCTTCGGCGCGTCATCCTTGTGCAGGACCTCGGCGACCTTCTTGCCGCGGCGCTGCGCCACCATGCGCGGGCTCTGCTGCTTGCGCAGCGCGTCCAGCGTGGCGCGGATCATGTTGTAGGGGTTCTGCGTGCCGTTCGACTTGGCGACGACGTCCTGAACGCCCAGCATCTCGAAGACGGCGCGCATCGGACCGCCGGCGATGATCCCGGTGCCCTGTGGCGCCGAGCGGATCATCACCTTGCCGGCGCCCCAGCGGCCGTTCTCGTCGTGGTGCAGCGTCCGGCCCTCGCGCAGGGGCACGCGGATCATGCCGCGCTTGGCCTGCTCGGTGGCCTTGCGGATCGCCTCGGGCACTTCCTTGGCCTTGCCCTTGCCGAAGCCGACGCGGCCCTTCTGGTCGCCGACGACGACGAGCGCGGCGAAGCCGAAGCGCTTGCCGCCCTTGACGGTCTTCGACACACGGTTGATCGCGACGAGGCGATCGGCGAATTCGGGCGTCTCGTCGCGGTCCCGGCGGCCGCGTCCGCCCTGCGGTTCTCTAGCCATATCGCGTCTCCTCAGAACTTCAGGCCGCCGTCACGGGCGGCATCGGCGAGCGCCTTGATGCCGCCGTGATAGCGAAAGCCCCCGCGGTCGAAGTAGCACTCTTCCACGCCCGCCGACTTCGCGCGCTCGGCGAGCGTCGCGCCCACCTTGCTCGCGGCCTCGACGTTGTTGCGGCCCGCGATGCCGAGCGACGCCTCGAGCGAGGAGGCGGCCGCCACGGTCCGGCCCTCGACGTCGTCGATGAGCTGGGCGTGAATGTTCTTGTTCGAGCGATGCACGCAGAGACGCAGGCGCCCCGCGTTCATCGCCTTGATCTTGTTCCGGACGCGCAGGCGGCGCTTGCGGAACTGTTTCTGCTTGTCCAATGCCATGATCCCGCGCCCTACTTCTTCTTGCCTTCCTTGAGGAAGATGTACTCGCCCTTGTAGCGGATTCCCTTGCCCTTGTAGGGCTCGGGCCGCCGCCAGTCGCGGATGTTCGCCGCGACCTGACCGACGAGTTGCTCGTCGTTGCCCTCGACAACGATCTCGGTCGGCTTGGGCGTCGTGATCGTCACGCCATCCGGGACCGGGAAATCGACGTCGTGGCTGAGGCCGAGATTGAGCTTCAGCGTGGCCCCCTGCGCCTGGGCGCGGTAGCCGACACCCTGCACTTCCAGCTCCTTCTTGAAGCCGTCGGTGACGCCCTGCACGAGGTTCGCGATATTGGTGCGGCTCATGCCCCACTGCTGGCGCGCGCGCTTGGAGTTGCCGCGGGGCGCGACGCGGATCGCGTCATCGTCCTGCGTGATTGTCACCTCGTCGGTCGCCGTCCAGCTGCGGGTGCCCTTCGGCCCCTGCACCTCGACGGTCTGGCCCGAGATGGTGGCGGTCACGCCCGAGGGGAGCGCGACCGGCTGTTTTCCGATACGAGACATCGCGAACCTCCTCAGAACACCGTGCAGAGCACTTCGCCACCGACGTTCGCCGAGCGCGCGGCGGCGTCCGACATCACGCCCTTCGGCGTCGAGACGATCGACACGCCCAGCCCCTGACGCACCGACGGCAGATCGCGCACGCCCATGTAGACGCGGCGGCCCGGCGTCGAGACGCGCTTGAGCTCCTGAATGACCGGCCGGCCTTCCGTGTACTTCAGCGCGATATCGATCTGCGGGTGGCCCCGCTCGTCGGTGGTGTGCTCGTAACCGCGGATGTAGCCTTCGCCGATGAGCACGTCGAGCACCCAGGCACGCAGCTTGGAGGCCGGCGTCTTGACGCTCGACTTGCCGCGCATCTGCGCGTTGCGGATGCGGGTGAGCATGTCTCCGATGGGATCGTTCATCTGACGCCCTCCCTCACCAGCTCGACTTCACGAGGCCCGGCGCCTGGCCGGTGGAGCCGAGTTCGCGGAGCGCGATCCGGCTGACCTTGAGCTTGCGGTAGTAGCCGTGCGGCCGGCCGGTCAGCTGGCAGCGGTTGTGCAGCCGGGTGGGCGAGCTGTTGCGCGGCAGCTTCGCGAGCTTGAGCCGCGCCTTGAAGCGCTCTTCCATCGGCTTCGATTCGTCGTTGGCGATCTCTTTCAGCGCGGCGCGCTGCGCGGCGTATTTCTCGACAAGCCGCTGGCGCTTCTTTTCGCGCTCGACCATCGCTTTCTTGGCCATTATGCAGTCTCCTCCGGCGCTCAGGCGTTGAAAGGCATGTTGAAATGCGTCAACAGCGCCTTGGCTTCCGCGTCGGTTTTCGCGGTGGTGGCGATAATGATGTCGAGGCCCCAGACCTCCTCGACCTTGTCGTAGTCGATCTCGGGGAAGACGATGTGCTCCTTGAGACCCATCGCGTAATTGCCGCGACCGTCGAACGACTGGCCGCTGATGCCCCGGAAGTCACGGACGCGCGGCAGCGCGATGGTGACCAGGCGATCGAGGAACTCGTACATCCGGCCGCCGCGCAGCGTCACCTTGGCGCCGAGCGGCATGCCTTCGCGGACACGGAAGCCGGCGATCGACTTCTTCGCCTTGGTGATGACGGCCTGCTGGCCGACGATCAGGCTCAGGTCCTGCTGCGCCGCCTTGGCCTTCTTGGAGTCCTTCACCGCCTCGGCGCCGCAGCCGATGTTGAGCACGATCTTTTCGAGCCGCGGCACCATCATGGCGTTCGCGTAGCCGAACTCTTCCTTGAGCTTCGCCTTGATCTCGTCGTCGTAGAGCGCGCGCAGGCGGGGCGTGTAGGTCTGGGCGTCAAGCATCGATCGCGTCCCCCGTCGTCTTGGCGTAGCGCACCTTCTTGCCATCCTCGACGCGGAAGCCGACGCGCGTCGCCTTGCCGTCCTTGTCGAGCAGCGCGAGGTTCGAAAGGTCGATGGGCAGCGCCTTGGGGATGCGCCCGCCCTGGCTCTGCGGGGACTGGCGCGTGTGGCGGACGGCCATGTTGACGCCCTCCACGACGGCCTTGCCCGTCCTGCGATCGACCGAGGCGATCGTGCCGGTGCGGCCCTTGTCCTTGCCGGCGAGCACGATCACCTTGTCGCCCGTCTTGAGTTTCGCAGCCATCAGAGCACCTCCGGGGCGAGCGAAATGATCTTCATGAAGCTCTTCGAACGCAGTTCGCGCACCACCGGACCGAAGATCCGCGTGCCGACCGGCTCGAGGTTGTTGTTGAGGATCACCGCGGCGTTGCGGTCGAAGCGGATGGCGGTGCCGTCCTCGCGGCGCACCTCCTTGGCGGTCCGCACGACGACGGCCTTGCGCACGTCGCCCTTCTTGACGCGGCCACGCGGAATCGCCTCCTTGACCGACACCACGATGATGTCGCCCACGCTGGCGTATTTCCGCTTCGACCCGCCGAGGACCTTGATGCACTGCACCCGGCGTGCGCCGGAGTTGTCAGCGACATCCAGATTCGTCTGCATCTGGATCATGGGGTTTCTCCCGACCTTTGGGGAGGGCTGCGCCCTTGGTCCCCAGGGTTTCGATCAAACCGGGATGTGACGCGCCCTAGTGGGCCATCACCTCCCAGCGTTTCGTCTTCGACTTCGGCGCGCACTCGATGATGCGGACCTTGTCGCCGACCGAATACTGGCTGCCCTCGTCGTGGGCCCGGTACTTCTTGGATTTCTTGATCGTCTTCTGAAGCACCGGATGCTTGAACCGGCGCTCGACCGAGACGGTCACGGTCTGGGCGTTGGCCGTGGAGGTCACGGTACCCTGAAGAATGCGCTTGGGCATGGCGTTCCCCTCACTCGGCGGCCGCTTGCGCGGCCTTCTCGTTCAGCACGGTCTTCACCCGCGCCGCGTCGCGGCGCACGGCACGCATCCGCGCGGTGTTCTCCAACGCGCCGGTCGCCTGCTGGAAGCGCAGGTTGAACGCCTCCTTCTTGAGGCGGGTCAGCTCCTCGCGGAGCTGGTCCGGCGTCTTGTCTCTCAGTTCACTGGCGTCCATCGCCTGTACGTCCTTCCATCAGAAGTCGCGGAACGCGGCCTCGGCCGCCGTGCCGTCCGGCACCATCCCGCGCTTTTCCAACATGAGAAGGGCACCCGGCCAACCGGCCGGACGCCCGGAAACTCTTACCAGTCTTCGCGCGCCACGATGCGAGTCTTGATCGGCAGCTTCATCGACGCGAGCCGGAGGGCTTCCTTTGCCACATCCTCTGCGACGCCGTCAATCTCGAACATGACGCGGCCGGGCTTGACCTTGGCCGCCCAGAAATCGACCGAGCCCTTGCCCTTGCCCATCCGGACCTCGGTCGGCTTCGAGGTCACCGGCACGTCGGGGAAGATACGGATCCAGACCCGGCCCTGACGCTTCATGTGGCGCGTCATGGCGCGGCGGGCCGCCTCGATCTGGCGGGCCGTGATCCGCTCGGGCTGCGCAGCCTTCAGGCCGAAGGTGCCGAAGTTCAGGGCGGACCCGCCCTTGGCCTCGCCCTTGATGCGGCCCTTGTGCTGCTTGCGGAATTTGGTGCGCTTGGGTTGAAGCATCTGTCACGTCTCCTCAACGGCGGCCGGCGCCGCGGGGGGCCGGACCGTCCTGGATCTCCTGCATGCGCCGATCCCGCGCACTGGGGTCGTGCTCCATGATCTCGCCCTTGAAGATCCAGACCTTGACCCCGATGATGCCGTAGGGCGTCTCGGCCTCGACCGTGGCATGGTCGATGTCGGCCCGCAGCGTGTGCAGCGGCACGCGACCCTCGCGGTACCACTCCGTCCGGGCGATCTCGGCGCCGCCGAGGCGGCCGGCGACATTGACCCGGATCCCGAGCGCGCCCATGCGCATCGCGTTCTGCACGGACCGCTTCATCGCGCGCCGGAAGCTCACGCGGCGTTCCAGCTGCTGCGCGATCGATTCGGCGACGAGCGTCGCGTCGAGCTCGGGCTTGCGCACCTCGACGATGTTGAGGTGCAGTTCGCTGTCGGTCATCCGCGAGAGCTTCTGGCGGAGCGCCTCGATGTCGGCGCCCTTCTTGCCGATGATCACGCCGGGCCGTGCCGCGTGGATCGTCACCCGGCACTTGCGGTGCGGACGCTCGATGATGATGCGCGCGACACCCGCCTGCTTGGCGTACTTGCGGATGAACTCGCGGATGCGGACATCCTCGAGCAGCAGGTCGCCGTACTCCTTGGTGTCGGCGTACCAGCGGGAATCCCAGGTGCGGTTGACCTGAACGCGCATCCCGATCGGATTGGTCTTGTTCCCCATTAGGCCTGCTCCTCGATCTGGCGCACCTTGATGGTCAGCTCCGAAAACGGCTTGTTGATCCGGCCGAAGCGGCCGCGTGCGCGGGGCCGGCCCCGCTTCATCACGAGGTTCTTGCCGACCCAGGCCTCCGCGACGACGAGCTCGTCCACGTCGAGGTTGTGGTTGTTCTCGGCGTTCGCGATCGCGGACTGCAGGCACTTCCTGACGTCCTGCGCGATGCGCTTCTTCGAGAAGGTCAGATCGGTCAGCGCGCGATCCACCTTCTTGCCGCGGATCAGCGCCGCGACGAGGTTCAGCTTCTGCGGGCTGGTGCGCAGCATCCGCAGCTTGGCCATCGCCTCGTTCTCGGCCACGCGGCGGGGGTTCTTTTCCTTGCCCATCGCCTTATCTCCGCTTCGCTTTCTTGTCGGCCATGTGCCCGTAGTAGGTGCGGGTCGGCGCGTATTCGCCGAACTTCTGGCCGATCATGTCCTCGTTGACGAGGACGGGAATATGCTTCTGGCCGTTGTAGACGCCGAAGGTGAGCCCCACGAACTGCGGGAGGATCGTGGAGCGGCGCGACCAGATCTTGATGACGTCGTTGCGGCCCGATTCCCGGGCCGTCTCGGCCTTCTTCAGCACGTAGCTGTCGACGAAAGGCCCTTTCCAGACGGAACGTGCCATGACTTAACGGCCCTTCTTGCGAGCGTGGCGCGACCGCAGGATGAGTTTCTGCGACGCCTTGTTGGTATTGCGGGTGCGGCGGCCCTTGGTGTCCTTGCCCCAGGGCGTCACCGGCGTGCGACCGCCGGACGAGCGCCCCTCGCCGCCACCGAGCGGGTGGTCGATCGGGTTCATCGCGACACCGCGCACGGCCGGACGCTTGCCCTTGTGCCGGGTGCGGCCCGCCTTGCCGAAGTTCTGGTTCGCGTTGTCCGGGTTCGAGACGGCGCCGACGGTGGCCATGCACTCCTGCCGGACCATCCGCAGCTCTCCCGACGAGAGGCGGATCTGTGCATAGCCGCCGTCACGGCCGACGAACTGCGCATAGGTGCCGCCGGCCCGCGCGATCTGGCCGCCCTTGCCGGGCTTAAGCTCGACGTTGTGGACGATCGTGCCGATCGGCATGCCCGAGAAGGGCATCGCGTTGCCCGGCTTGATGTCCGCCTTCGGCGCCGCCACCACCTTGTCGCCGACGGCAAGCCGCTGCGGCGCGAGGATGTAGGCCTTTTCGCCGTCCTGATACTGGACCAGCGCGATGAAGGCAGTCCGGTTGGGATCGTATTCGATCCGCATGACGACGCCGGGGACGTCGTGCTTTCTTCGCTTGAAATCGACGATGCGGTAGAGCCGCTTGGTGCCGCCGCCGCGGCGCCGGGCCGTGATCCGTCCGGTGTTGTTCCGGCCGCCCTTCTTCGTGAGGCCCTCGGTGAGAGCCTTGACGGGACGACCTTTCCAAAGGTCCGAACGGTCGATCAGCACCAGCCCGCGCTGGCCAGGCGTCGTCGGATTGTACGACTTGAGTGCCATGGTTCCTGTCTTCCGTCGTTACGGGCGGGCGAGGCCGCCTCTTGGTTTGCGGACCGTCTCGGCCCGGCGGTGAAGGGCCCCGAAGGTCCCCGGTCGAAAAGACGAGGCCCCGGCGCCCCGGGGCCTCGCACGTGAGTCCGCGCCTGTTATCAGAGGCCCGTGGTCACGTCGATGGTGTTGCCCTCCTCGAGCGTGACATAGGCCTTCTTGACGTCCTTGCGCCGGCCGGCGCGTCCGCGGAAGCGCTTCGTCTTGCCCTTGGTGATGGCCGTGTTGACCGCGCGGACCTTCACGCCGAAGAGCGCCTCGATCGCGTCCTTGATCGCGGGCTTGTTCGAGTCGATCGCCACTTCGAATACGACGGCGTTGTTTTCCGACGCCAGCGTCGACTTCTCGGTGATGATCGGCTTGCGGATCACGTCGTAATGTTCGGGTTTCACGCTCATTTCAGCCGCGCCTCCAGTGCTCTAGCACCCGCCTTCGTCAGCACGAGCGTGTCGCGCTTCAGGATGTCGTACACATTCGCGCCGACGCTCGGCAGCACGTCGAGCCCGTCGATGTTGCGCGCGGCGCGGGCGAAGCCCTCGTCCACCTCTGCCCCGTCGATCACGAGCGCACGCTTCCATCCGAGGGCGCCGACCTTCTTGGCGAGTTCCGCGGTCTTGCCGCTTCCCTTCGCCTCGTCGAGGACCACGAGCGCGCCCTCGCGCGCCTTCGCCGACAGCGCGTGCTTGAGGCCGAGGCGGCGGATCTTCTTCGGAAGATCATGCGCATGGCTGCGCGGCGTCGGCCCCTTGTAGATCCCGCCCTTGCGGAAGATGGGCGCGTTCCGGTCACCATGACGTGCGCCGCCCGTGCCCTTCTGGCGGTAGATCTTCTTGGTCGAGTAGCTCGTCTCGGAGCGGGTCTTGACCTTGTGCGTGCCGGCCTGCGCCCGGGCCCGCTGCCAGCGGACCACGCGGTGCAGGATGTCGGCGCGCGGCTCGAGCCCGAAGACCTCGTCACCGAGGTCGACCGAGCCCGCCGTCCCGCCGTCGAGCGTGATGACGTCGAGTTTCATGTCACTCGCCTTCCTTCTTTTCGGGCGACGCGCTGCCGTCCTCGGCGCTCTTCTGCGCCTCGATGTCGGCTTCGGCCTCCTTGAGCGCCTCCGCCTCCTCGGCAGCGGCGGCCTCCTCGGCGGCGCGGCGTGCCTCTTCCTCCTCGGCGGCGGCCTGCGCGGCGGCCTCCTCGGCCTGGCGCTTGGCCTCGTCGGCGGCGGACTTGAGCGCGGCGGGCAGGATCAGGTTCTCGGGCGCGGCCTTCTTCACCGCGTCCTTCACGGTGACCCAGCCGCCCTTCGGCCCGGGCACCGCGCCCTTGATCATGATGACGCCGCGATCCGCGTCCGTGCGCACGACCTGAAGGTTCTGCGTCGTCACGCGCGCCGCACCCATGTGGCCGGCCATCTTCTTGCCCTTGAACACGCGGCCCGGGTCCTGACACTGGCCGGTCGAGCCGTGGCTCCGGTGCGAGATCGAGACGCCGTGCGTCATCTCGAGGCCCCGGAAGTTGTGGCGCTTCATGCCACCCGCGAACCCCTTGCCGATCGAGGTGCCGCAGATGTCCACGTACTGCCCCTCGAAATAGTGGTCGGCGGTGATCTCCTCGCCGACCTCGATGAGGTTCTCGGGCGCGACGCGGAATTCCGCGAGCTTGCGCTTGGGCTCCACCTTGGTGGCCGCGAAATGGCCACGCATCGGCTGGCTGACGCGCTTGACCTTGGCGGTGCCGGCGCCGAGCTGAACAGCCGAGTAACCATCCCTGTCGGCGGTGCGCTGCGCCACCACCTGCAGCTTGTCGAGCTGCAGGACGGTCACCGGCACCTGCCGCCCGTCATCCATGAAGACCCGGGTCATCCCGACCTTCCGGGCGATCACTCCAGAACGCATGTCGGTGCCCTCCTCAGACCTTGATCTCGACGTCCACGCCGGCGGCGAGGTCGAGCTTCATCAGCGCGTCCACCGTCTGCGGCGTCGGATCGACGATGTCGAGGAGCCGCTTGTGCGTGCGGATCTCGAACTGATCGCGGCTTTTCTTGTTGACGTGCGGGCCGCGCAGGACCGTGAACTTCTCGATCTTGTTCGGAAGCGGGATCGGCCCGCGGACCTCGGCGCCGGTGCGCTTGGCCGTGTTCACGATCTCCCGCGTGCTCGCGTCGAGCACGCGGTAGTCGAAGGCCTTGAGCCGGATCCGGATATTCTGGCTTGTCACTGCCATCTGCCTTGCCTTTCGCAGTTGAGAGGTGGACCGGACCGGGGCCCGGCCCACGTCGAACCGATTGCGATCACTCGATGATTTTCGACACGACGCCGGATCCGACGGTGCGGCCGCCCTCGCGGATGGCGAAGCGGAGCTTCTC
>NZ_JAWLFS010000250.1:0-4131 GCF_041685465.1 Rhodosalinus sp.
AACTTCGTGCACGGGCTGACGGTGCCGGAGCGGCTGTTCTGCGCCGCGCTCGGATCGGTGATCGGCATGACGCCGCTTCTGGCCGCGACGCCGGTCTCCGGCTTCCTGCCCGACAGCGGCGCGACCTGGCTCCTGATCGCGGGCATGGCGGCGGTCACGGCGCTCCTGCCGCAGCTCGTCTACACGGCGGCGGTGCCGCACGTCGGCCCGGGCCGTGCCGCCGCGGCGGGCAGCGTGGAGCTCCCCACCATGATCGCGGTCGGCGCGCTGGCCTTCGGCGAGGCCTTCGGCCTGCGCGAGGCGCTCGCGGCGGCGCTGGTGCTCGCGGCGATCCTCGTCGCGCCGGCGGTGCGGCCGGGGCAGGCGGGGCTCGTCGGGCGCAAGCGCTTCTTCGGGCTATGACCCCTCGGGCACCAGCCGCGTGACGCCCACCGCCCCCGCGCGGGCGAGCTCGGCGTCGAGCGACATGCGCACGTATTCGCCGCGTCGCCAGAGCTGGCCGAGATCGTCGTAGTGGCGCGACAGGAAATGCCCCGACTGCCCGGTGGAAATCACGAAGAGCGAACTGTCGGGGTCCGCGAAATCGTAGACGCCGCGGTAGCCGGCGGCGTGCACGTTCTCGAAGGGGTCAGGCCCCTCGCCACGGGTGAGCCCGCGCATCAGGGTGTTGTCCCCGCCCGAGGTCGATTGCCGGATGTTGACGAAATACCGCAGCACCGGCACCTCGCCGAGCGCCTGATGGTCGTGCGTGGCCTGATGCGCATCGCCCCAGCGCAGGCTCTCGAGGTCGTCGCCATATCGCTCGCCGATCCAGACGAGCGCGTCGTCGAGCGCGAGGCGCGCGATGTCGCTGCAGCTTTCGTCGGCCGAGGAGCGGCGGATGTCGCACCACCCGGCCGCCCCGTCCACGTCGCGGAAGACGCGCTCGATGAAGAGCGGCTCGACATGCGGGAACTCCTCGGCGAGCGGACCGAGGTCGTCGCGGATCAGCCGCTCCTGAAGCGCGCGCATCCATGCCGCGTAGATCAGCGGCTCGGGCCGGTGCTCGTTCATCTCGCCGTTCCACTCGGCCAGAAGCTCCAGCGCGCGCTGGCGGCGGCGTTCGGGCGTGCCCGCGGGCGCAGCCTCGCCCGTGAACCAGAGGTCGGCGCCCACCAGCGGCAGAAGCGTGCGCGCGGTATAGCTCACCGTGTCCAGTTGCGCCTCCACGAAGCTGTCGCGGGTGTGGATCTCGCGCCCCTGCATCAGGCGGCGCCAGCGTTCGACGCGCTGCGTGTCGCCCCAGCGGTGGGAGACATGAAACGGGAAGGGCCGGTCCACGATCTTGTTGTTGGTGTTGCCGACAATTCCGCCCCGCGGGTCCACGAAACCGGGGTTGGACTCGTAGGGCAGGGTGCCCTTCCAGCGGTTCTCGGGCCGGTAGCCGAAGGCGGGCATCCGGCCCTGCGTCTGGTGCTCCGCGTCGCGGCGCGGCATCGCGCCGATGAGCTTGAGGGCGATCCGCTCGCCGTCGACCACCGTCAGCATCTGCGAGGGCGCGACGTAGTCCGCGGCGGCGTCGAGCGCCTCCTCCACCGTGTCCGCGTACATCAACCCGATCGCCGCGCCGAGCGAGGTGTCCTCTTCCGAAAGCGCGGTCCATGAGACGGCGGCGACATGGCCCGGCGGCGTGACCGCCTCGAGCCCGAAGCGCCTGCGCGGCAGGACGGGGCCGTTCTCGGTGTGCCGCAGGGTGAGGGTGACCGGCGCCTCGCCCTCGATCTCGACGATGCTGCGCCGCGTCTCGAAGGGGGCCCATCCGTCGGGCGTGCGGTATTCCTCGGGGGCATCGGGGTTCACTTCCTCGAGCAGCACGTCCTGATCGTCGAGGTAGGAGGAGGTCAGCCCCCAGCCGAGCCGGTCGCTGCGCCCCGAGAGGACGGCCGGGATGCCCGGGATCGTCGCGCCGATCACGCCGCCCGCCGAGAGTTCCAGCCGCGCGAGATACCAGATCGCGGGCGCCGAGAGCCCTAGGTGCGGATCGTTCGCCAGAAGCGTGCCGCCGGCCGCCGCGCGCGCCGGCGCTGCCGCCCAGGCGTTCGAGGCGCCGGCGAAGCCCGGCTCCGGCAGGGGCCAGAGCGGGTCGTGCGCCGCGGCGGCGACCTGCCTGCGCTCGGGACGCTCCGGCAGAAGCGCGGCATATTCCGGCAGCGCCGCGACGCCCGCCCCCGGCGCATCGGGCAGAAGATCCGAGACCGCGCCCGGCCGCTCCTCGAGCGCGAGCGAGAGGCGCGCGCGTCGCACCTCCGCGCTCAGATGCCCGGAGAGCTGAAGCGCCATGACCTTGACGAGCGCGAGCGAATCCGCCGGGCGCCAGGGCGCGATCGGCGCGTCGAAGATGAAGAACTCCGGCGCACCGCGCCCGAGGCTCTCGTCGTTGATCTCGGCGAGGCGGGCGTTGACGCCCTCGGCATAGGCCTCGAGCGCGGCGCGCGTCCGGTCGTCCTGCGCGTCGACCGAGGCCTGCGCGGCGCGGTAGAGCCCGAACCGGCGCATCAGCGTGTCGACCTCCAGCGTGCGCCGGCCGAACATCTCCGAAAGCCGGCCCTGCGCGGTGCGCCGCAGCACCACCATCTGCCAGAGCCGGTCCTGCGCATGGGCGTAGCCCAGCCCGAAGAAGACGTCCGCGTCTGCCTCGCCCAGGATGTGGGGCACGTTGGAGGTGTCGCGCACGATCTCGACGGGGGCCGAGAGGCCCGCGACCGTCCGGGTCTTGTCGTAATCCGGGAGCGAGCGCGCGGCGAGGTAGGCGACCACGGCAACGGCCACCGCCACGAGCGCGACCAGCGCCGTGGCGATGCGGAACATCCAGCGGATCGCTCTGCCCATCGTGCCTTTCCCGTGCCGGCGCCGCCCTTGCAAAGGCGCACGCGGCGCGAGACAAACGTGCCCGGAGCCGAAAGGCAAGAGGAACGGGGAGGCACGCGATGGCGAAGGTGGCGTTCATCGGTCTCGGCGTGATGGGCTATCCGATGGCCGGACATCTGGCGAAGGCCGGGCACGCGGTGACGGTCTACAACCGCACGGGCGAAAAGGCGGCGCGCTGGGCGGCCGAGCACGGCGGCACGCAGGCCCCGACCCCGCGCGAGGCGGCCGCGGGGGCGGAGATCGTGATGGCCTGCGTGGGCGACGACGACGACCTGCGCGCGGTCTGCCTCGGGCCCGACGGCGCCTTTGCCGGCATGGGCGCGGGCACGGTCTTCGTCGATCACACGACCGTCTCGAAGCGGGTGACGGACGAGCTCTGCGGGACCGCCGCGGGGCAGGGCGTCGATTTCGTGGATGCGCCCGTCTCCGGCGGGCAGGCGGGGGCCGAGACCGGCCGGCTATCGGTGATGTGCGGCGGCGACGAGGCGGCCTTCGCCCGCGTCGAGCCGGTGATCGCCGCCTATGCCGCGACCTGCCGCCGGCTGGGTCCCTCCGGCGCGGGCCAGCTTGCCAAGATGTGCAACCAGATCGCCATCGCCGGCCTCGTGCAGGGGCTGTCCGAGGCGCTCAACTTCGCCGACCGGGCGGGTCTCGACGGCGCGGCGCTCGTCGAGGTCATCTCGAAGGGCGCGGCGGGGTCGTGGCAGATGGAGAACCGCTCGGCCACGATGCTCGACGACGCGTTCGACTTCGGCTTCGCGGTGGACTGGATGCGCAAGGACCTCGGGATCTGCCTCGACACCGGCGACGAGATCGGCGCGGCGCTTCCTGTCACCGCGCTTGTGGACCAGTTCTACAAGGACGTGCAGGCGATGGGCGGCGGTCGGTGGGACACCTCCTCGCTGATCCGCCGCCTCAGGGCGCTGTCGCCGGAGTGAAGCCGCCACGCGCGGCCGATGGTTTTCGACCCGATTCCCCGGGTGCGCGACGCCGGGGCCTTGCGATCTTTCCCCCGCAGTCTTCCTTCGAGCGTCATGCCGGGTTGATCGGGCAACCGAGAGACCGCGCATTTGTCGGGGCGCAAGGTGATTTCATCAGGGGCGGGACCTTTGCCTGCCTCTCCGCCCAGGGCTCCGAATCCAAGTCACGCAGGTGAGGAGGCGAGGATTGCCGCGAGGTAGGTTGTGTCCCGTCCGGCGAGTTTTCGTCTGGACTTGATGGAGC
>NZ_JAWLFS010000251.1:0-4126 GCF_041685465.1 Rhodosalinus sp.
GGATCCCTACGGCTCGCTCAGCCCCCGCATGACCTGTCACCAGGTCATCGCCGAGGGGCTCGGCGTGCACGGGATGCGCGAAAAGGGCCGCAACGAACGTGATCTGGTGGCCGAGGTGATGGCCGAGGTGGGCCTCGACCCGGCCACCATGGACCGCTACCCGCACGAGTTCTCCGGTGGCCAGCGCCAGCGCATCGCCATCGCGCGCGCGATGATCCTGCGGCCGAAGCTGCTGGTGCTGGATGAGCCGACCTCGGCGCTCGACATGACGGTGCAGGTGCAGATCGTGGACCTGCTGCGCGACCTGCAGGCGCGCCACGGCATGGCCTATCTCTTCATCAGCCACGACCTGCGCGTGGTGCGCGCCATGGCGCATCAGGTCATGGTGATGCAGGACGGCGACGTCGTCGAACACGGCCCCTCCGAGGCCGTCTTCGAGCGCCCGCGCGCGCCCTACACGCGCAAGCTTCTCGCTGCAGCCTTCGACCCTCCGGGGCGCGTGGCCTGAGGCGTCGCGGGGCCGCTCAGAGCCCCGGAAACTCCACCGCGAGGAGCGCGTGATCGCTCGCATGGGGGCGGTGCCAGCCGGTGCCCTCGAACCGGTGCCCGGCGTGGCGCTGCGCCTCGCGGCCGAGGCCGGCGCGATGGAGGCGCGGGCGCGCCCCCGGAAAGCGCCCGGCGAGCGCGGGTGAGGCGAGGAGCGCATCGGGCCGCCCGTAGCCGCCCGAGACCGAATCGTGCCACGACCACCGCTCGCCCGGCGGCAGGCGACCCAGAAGGTCGACCGAGAACGGCGGCAGGAGCGGCGCGATGGCGGGCGCCTCCCCGGCCGCGGGCTCGTTCAGGTCGCCGAGCACCAGCCAGAGCGCCGCGGCCGGGTCTGGAAAGCGCGCCTCGATCAGCCGGCGCACCGCCTCGGCCTCGAGCCGACGCACCTTCCAGGCCTTGCGCGCGCGGGGGTAGGGCGCCTTGAAATGGCAGACGAAAAGCGTGAGAGGCCCGGCCCGCGCGGTCAGGCAGTCGCGGCGAAAGACCGGCCGCCCCGGGGTCATCCAGCGCGGCGTCTCGAGGCCGATGTCCGACGGGGTCAGCGCGGCGTGGCTTTCCACCTCCGCCAGCGGCCGGCGGCTCATCAACGCGACGTCCTGTCCCCGCCCGTCGTTGCCGGGGCGGCAGACGCGGTGCGGATAGCGCGGGCCGCCGAGCGGCGCGAGGAGCCGGTCGTGAAAGGCGTCGAGCGCCGCGCGGTCGAAGACCTCCTGCAGGGCGAGGACGTCCGGTGCCGCCTCCGCGATCAGCCGTGCGCCGAGGCGGCGGTCGTCGGTGTCGTGGCGGGCCGCGTCGGGCCCCGTGTCCACGTCGGCGTCGCGCGCGCCGTCGAAGTGGCCGTGGCGCAGGCGCAGGTTCTGCATGTTGAACGTGGCGACACGCATCGGCCCCCCTGCGCGCGCTCCTCGGCCCTTGCGGGCCTCGTCGCGGGATGCGCCCCGGCGCACGCGCCTCAGATCGCCGGGGAGTGCCCCGCCTTGTCCAGTTCGTAGACGTCGAAGGCCCGCGCGATGATCCGCGTGAGCGGCCGCGCCGGCCCCGGGATCGCGAGGCCCGTTTCGTTGACCTCCAGCAGCCCGTCGAAGTCGCGGTCGGCGGCGCGGAACATCTCCATCATCCGCTCGCGGGGCACCCCGTAGTCGCGCGCGATCTCGTCGGCCTCGACGCGGAAGTCGCACATCAGCGCCTCGATCACCCGCCCGCGCCAGAGGTCCTCCTGCGACAGGATGTGCCCGCGCGCGGTCGAGAAGCGCCCCCCGCGGATCGCCTCGGTGTGCGCGGAGGTGGCCGGCGCGTTCTGCGCGTAGCCCTGCGGGAACCGCGAGATCGAGGAGGCGCCGACACCGATCAGCGCCTCTGCGGTGTCGTCGGTGTAGCCCTGGAAGTTGCGGCGCAGATGCCCGGTGCGGGCGGCGACGCTGAGCCCGTCGTCGGGGCGGGCGAAGTGATCGATGCCGATCTCGTCGTAGCCGTCCCAGGCGAAGAGGCGGCGCGCCACGTCGAAGAGCGCGAGCCGTTCCTCGGGCGTCGGCAGCGCGTCGGAGGGGATCATCTGCTGGCGCTTGGCCATCCAGGGGACGTGCGCGTAGCCGTAGAGGGCGACGCGATCCGGCGACAGCGACAGGAGCTTCTGCACCGTTTCGGTGATCCGTTCGCCGGTCTGGTGCGGCAGGCCGAAAAGGATGTCGGCGTTGAGGCTTTCCACCCCGCGCGCGCGGATCATGTCCACGGCGTCGCGCGTGACGTCGAACCCCTGGATCCGGCCGATCGTGCTCTGGATGTCGGGGTTGAAATCCTGCACCCCGATCGAGGCACGGTTCATCCCCGCCGCGGCGAGCGCGTCGAGGCGGGGCGCGTCGATCTCGTTGGGATCGATTTCGACCGAGAACTCGTAACGCTCGGAAAAGGGCGCGACCTCGGCCGTGGCCTCGGCGAGCGCGGTCATCATCTCGGGCGTCAGGAGGGTGGGCGTCCCGCCGCCCCAGTGCAGCCGTCGAATCGTCACGCCCGGCGCGAGGCGGTCGCGAAGCATCGCCAGCTCGGCCTTCAGCACCTCGAGGTAGGCCGCCACCGGCGCGTCGCTCTGCGTGCCCTGTGTCCGACAGGCGCAGAACCAGCAGAGCCTGCGGCAGAACGGCACATGGATGTAGAGCGAGATCTGCGAATCGGCGGGCACCGCACCGATCCAATCCGAGAAAACGCCCGAATCCACGCCGCCGCCGAAGTGGGGTGCGGTCGGATAGCTCGTGTAACGCGGCACCTTCGCGTCAAAGAGTCCGAGCTTTGCGAGTTGTTTTCTGCTTACCATGTCACTAGGATTAGACACGAGGGAGCGTAAGGGCTTTGACCCAGATCAACATGCGAAAAGAAGGCATTCCATGCTGAATGAACCGATGTCCTCCCTCTCGCAGAACTGTTCGGATTGTCCCATCCGGCACCGGGCGGTCTGCGCGCGCTGCGACGGCGACGAGCTGTCGAAGCTGGAGGATATGAAATACTACCGAACCTTCCAGGCCGGGCAGACGATCGTCTGGTCCGGTGACCGGATGGATTTCGTGGGCTCCGTGGTGTCGGGGATCGCGACGCTGAGTCAGACGATGGAGGACGGGCGCACCCAGATGGTGGGCCTGATGCTGCCGTCGGACTTCATCGGCCGGCCGGGGCGGACGACCTCGGCCTACAATGTCGTCGCGACGACCGACGTGGTGATGTGCTGCTTCCGGAAGAAACCGTTCGAATCCATGATCGAGCGCACGCCGCACATCGCGCACCGCCTCCTCGAGATGACACTCGACGAGCTGGACGCGGCACGGGAGTGGATGCTGGTGCTCGGTCGCAAGACCGCGCGCGAGAAGATCGCCTCGCTCCTGTCGATCATCGCGCGGCGCGACGCGGCGCTGCAGCTTCAGGGCACGTATGGGCCGCTGGTCTTCGACCTGCCGCTCACGCGCGAAGCCATGGCAGATTACCTCGGCCTGACGCTCGAGACGGTGAGCCGGCAGATGTCGGCGCTCAAGCGCGACGGCGTGATCGAGTTGCAGGGCAAGCGGCACGTCACGGTGCCCGACTTCAACCGCCTCATGGAGGAGGCGGGTGACGACAGCGACGGCGGCGTGCTGGTCTGACACGGGGGCGTGACGGGCACGCTCCTCATGCGGTGAGTCGTCGGGTGCGTGACGCGCCCGCCGCCCGAGGACATCCTGCGCGTCATGCCTGTCGGGACGGATCCCGCCAGCAGGGCAGCAGGTCGCCCGCTTCGGGCGTGGCATGATAGACGGCCCGCGCGATGGCCCGCGAGAGGCAGAGCGCCGCCGCGTGGCCGATCGTCAGCCTGTCGACCTCCGGTGTCTCCAGCGGCCGTGCGCCGGTCGCCACACCGAAGACGAGATCTCCATCGTTCGGCGTGTGCGCCGGGACCACCGCACGCGCGATGCCGTCCTGCGCGGCGGTCGCCATGCGCTGCGCGTCGGCCTTCGAGAGCGCGGCGTCGGTGGCGACCACGGCGATCGTCGTGTTGCCCTGCGCGGCGAAGGCGGTCTGCTTGCGGCTCTCCAGCCGCCGGCCGAGCCCCGCGGCC
>NZ_JAWLFS010000038.1:0-16921 GCF_041685465.1 Rhodosalinus sp.
GTCGAGGCGAGCGCGACGCCGGCCAGCAGGCCGCCCACCTCCTTGCCGAGGCCGACGATGTCGCCCGCCGCCGCAAACATCGCCGCCATGGCGATGGCGGAGATCACCAGAAGCTCGGGCGCCTGCGCCAGCCGCTCGGTCAGTGGATCGGCAACGTAGCGCACGAAGAGAACCACGAGCGCCACCAGCGCCAGCCCGGAACCCAGCACCGAGAGAATCGAGCCGCCGCCATGGCCCCCCTCCGCCGCGGCCCCGATGCCGATGGCCGACAGCGTGATCATGGCGAGGACGACGACGAGATCCTGAACGATCAGGAAGCCGAGCGCGATCTGCCCGTGCAGCGCGTCGATCTCGCGCTTGTCGGAGAGAAGCTTCACGATAATGATCGTGGAGGAAAAAGTGAGCGCGACGGCGACGTAGAGGCTCGTGACCTGGCCGAGGCCGAGCGCGAGCCCGATCAGATAGCCGAAAAACGACGTGAAGGCGACCTGCCCGAGCCCGGTCAGGACCGCGACCTTCCCGAGAGAGCGGATAAGCTTCACGTCGAGCTTGATGCCGACGAGGAACAGAAGCACAGCGATCCCGAGCTCCGACAGCAGGTCGATCTGCGCGTCCGAGCGCACCACGTCGAGCGCCGAGGGCCCCGCGATCAGCCCCACGGCGATGAAGCTCACGATCAGCGGCTGACGCAGAAGGATGCCAAAAAGCCCGATGACCGCCGCCATGACAAGGAGGACCGCCACCTCCGCGAAGGGGGACTGGATCAGCGCCTCCATCACGCGCCGCCCCGGACCACACGGCGGCGCGCAATCTCGGACGGAGCCGGTGGCGGGGTGGAGGTCGCAGGGGCGAGGGTCGGCATCGGGCGCTCACGTTTTCGGGATTGCGCCTTGGGATATAATCTCTTTACGCAGTGCCTGACACAAAATTCTGCCGCCGGCGTCACGCGTGCATGGCGGGGCGGAGCGCCTCGGACGCGTTGCGCGCCAGGCTTCGGCCGGCCTCGCGCATGGTGTAGTGGGTCTCGTCCGCGCCGGCCTCGGTGATCTTGGCCACGTCGTCCTCGTAGAGCGCATGCGCGACGATCGGCCCCTCGAAGCCGCGGGCGCGGAGCGTGCGCGCGGAGATGAGCTTCGCCTCGATGTCGTCCATCGCGAGCACGGCGGCACGGATGCCGTCGAGGCGAACGCCGCTCCAGAAATTGCTGTCCTCGGCGTCGGCGAAGATCACGCGTCGGCCGGCCTCGGCGTGGGTCTTCGCCTTGTAGGTGTCGGCGTCGAGGCCGACGGGCCGCCAGCCCTCCTCTGCCAGCGCCTCGTAGGCGGCCGAGCCGGTGCGCCCCATCCCGAAGACCAGAACGTCCGCATCGCCGAGATCGCTCGGCTGTTCGTCGGGGTGGCGCGTCGCGCGCTGGAAGGGTTGCAGCCGCGTCGCGTAGCGCTCGAAGAGCGGATGCGCGGCGCGGTTGAGCGGTGCGGCGACCACGAAGGAGATCGAAACCGCGATGGCGAGTGGCACGAGGAAGGGCTCGGCCATGGGGATACCGGCCGCGACGATCAGCCCGAACTCGCTGTAGGCGGTGAGCGACAGCGCGGTGAGGAAGGCGCTGCGCGCCCGCAGCCGGAAGGCGATCAGCAGGAAGAAGAAGCCAACCCCCTTGAGCGGCAGCATCAGTCCCAGCAGAACCGCGAAGACGAGCGCGTCCCAGTCCGGCAGTCCCGACATCCCGATGGAGAGGAAGAAGCCGACGAGGAACACTTCCTTCAGCGCCCAGAGCGAGTCCGACAGCTCCTGCGCGCGGGGGTGATTGGACAGCAGGAGCCCCATCACCAGCGCCCCGATCTCGCCCTTGAGGCCGATGACCTCGAACCCGACTCCGCCGAAGACAAGGCTCAGCGCCATGCCCGTGATCACCAAGACCTCGTCGCGTCCCGCAAGGTCGAGGATCCGGTGCAGCACCGGTCGCAGGAGCGGCGTGGCGAAGACCAGGAGCGCCCAGGGCTCCGGCACCTTGCCGGAAAAGATCGCGAGCACCACGATCGCGATGATGTCCTGCACGATCAGGATGCCGATGGCGCTGCGCCCGTGGAAGTTGGCGAGTTCGCGCTTGGCCTCGAGCATCTTGGCGGCGAGCACGGTCGACGAGAACGCGAGCGCGATCCCCACGAGGAGCGCCACAGTCCAGTCGTCGGCGAAGAAGAGCCACGCGATGGGCGTGAAGACCGCCACCGACAGCGTGAAATGCGCCAGCGCGCTGCCCACCACGTGCGGCTCGGCGATCTGCCGGAGCTTGAGCTTCAGCCCGACCGTGAAGAGCAGGAGCAGCACGCCCAGATCGGCGAGGTGCTCGAGGATCGGGCCCGTCGTCTCCGGCATCCCGAGGCGCGGACCGAACGCATTGATCAGGAAGCCCGCCGCGAGGAACCCGACGAGCGGTGGAAGCCCGAGTGGTCGAACGGCCAGACCGCACACGAACGCCGCGGTGACGGCGAAGACCTCGAACACCATGGTATGACTCCGACTTCCCCTCGTCGCATCCTGCACCGGCGCGAGCGGGTTGTGGAGTCGCCCCGGGGCGACGACACGCGTCGCGCGACCCGCTCGCCTCGGCTCGGCCCGCGCGCGGCCCGGGCCGATCCGGGGCTCAGGCGCTGGCGCGGCGGCTGCGCATGCCGCTTTCGGACGCGCCGGTCGGCACGAGGGCCCGCATGAGATCGTCCATGTCGAGCACGCCGACCTGCCGGCCGTCCTGCACGACGACGAAGCTCGCCGACGGCTCGCCGCCGGATTTGGCGATCACGTTCTCCAGCGTCTCCTCCGGCCCGATCTCGCCGGTCACGGTGCCGCGCCCCTCGCTCGGGCCGCGCATCACCGAGCGCACGCGGAGAACGCGCGCGCGGTTGATGTCGGAGATGAAGTCCACGATGTAATCGTCTGCCGGTTCAAGAAGAATCTTCTGCGGCTCGTCCTGCTGGACGACGTAGCCGTCCTTGAGGATCACGAGGTGATCGGCGAGCTTCAGCGCCTCGTCGAGGTCGTGGCTGATGAAGATCACCGTCTTCGAGAGTTCCTCCTGCAGCTCCAGAAGCAGGTCCTGCATGTCGGTGCGGATCAGCGGGTCGAGCGCGGAGAAGGCCTCGTCCATGAGCATGATCGGGGCATTCGACGCGAGCGCGCGCGCGAGCCCCACGCGCTGCTGCATGCCGCCCGAGAGCTGATGGGGATACTGATCCTCGCTGCCGCCGAGGCCCACGCGCGCCAGCCAGGCCCGCGCGTCATCCTCGTAGTCGGCCCGCTGATGACCCCGCACCGTCAGCGCCATGGCGGTGTTATCCAGAACCGTGCGGTGCGGCAGCAGCGCGAAGTTCTGGAAGACCATCGACATCTTGTGACGGCGAAGCTCGCGGAGCTGATCCTCGTCGTAGGCGAGGATGTCCTCGCCGTCGACGCGCACCTCGCCCGCCGTCGGGTCGATCAGGCGGTTGAGATGCCGGATCAGCGTCGACTTGCCGGAGCCGGAGAGGCCCATCATCACGGTGATGTCCCCCTCCTTCACCTCGACGTTGATGTCGTTGAGGCCGAGGACGTGCTGATGGGTCTCCATCAGCTCGGCCTTGGTCATGCCGTCCCGGACGTAGGGCAGCATCTCCTCCGGCTGGGCGCCGAAGATCTTGTAGAGATTCTTGATCTCGACCTTGGTGGTCTTCGTGTGGCGATCGTTTCGCATGTCCGCCTCCTCAGGCCTTGTGGGTGGCGTTGATGCGCGCCAGCGACGCCTTGGTCGTGCGGTCGAGGATCACCGCGAGCAGCACGATGCCGAGACCGGCCACCAGCCCGACGCCCAGCTCGAGATTGCGGATGCCGCGCAGCACCAGCACGCCGAGACCCGGGGCGGAGACGAGCGAGGCGATCACCACCATGGCGAGGCTCATCATGATCGTCTGGTTCACGCCGGCCATGATGTTCGGCAGCGCGAGCGGCACCTGCACGCCGAAGAGCTTCTGCCGGTCGGTCATGCCGAAGGCGTCGGCCGCCTCGATCACGCTCTTGTCCACCATGCGGATGCCGAGGTTGGTCAGACGGATCACCGGCACGATTGCGTAGAGGATGATGGCGATTCCGTAGAGCTTCGGCTCGGTCACGCTGAACAGGAAGATCAGCGGGATCAGGTAGACGAAGGGCGGCAGCGTCTGCAGCATGTCTAGGACCGGGATCGTCGCGTTCTGCATGCTGTCGGACCGGGACATGGCGATGCCGATGGGCACGCCGATCGCCACGCATATCGCCGCGCAGACGAAGATGATCGCCAGCGTCTGCATCGCGTAGGCGTAGTGGTCGATGAAGGCGAGCCCGAGGATCGACACTGCCACGAAGGCCAGCAGCCCCCAGGAGCGCGAGACGAGCCAGGTGATCGCCAGCAGGATCGGTATGACGATCCACCACGGCGTGTTCAGAATGCCGTAAAGCGCCGAGTCCAGCGCCCAGGAGAGCGGCTGGGTGATCGGGTCGAGCACGAAGGACAAGGCGTCCTTCACGTTGAGAAAGCCGCGCTCGAGCCCCAGCGTGAGCTCCCGCGATTGCGGAAAGGCCTGGCACGAGTCGTTGAGCGCGTCCATCGAGGGGAACGGAAGCTCCCAGATCGTGGGCGCCGCCGCCTCGCCGCCGCGGGACTGACCGGCAAGGTCGGACAACGACGTCGGCGCACTGCCGCCGGACGCACCGCACCAGCCGTCGAGGCCGAGGCTGCTGAAAAGCCAGTCGTATGTTGCCATTCTTGTTACCTCCCGGCCATGCGCGACGGCCGTCTGCCTATACGGAAAGGCGAGGCCCGGTGTCCGGGCCCCGCCTGCGTCACCGTTGCGAGAGCTTAGCCCTGATCGAGCAGGTTGGCGAGATTCTCGCGTGCCTCGTCGTTCAGCCAGTCCGACCAGACGTCCTGATGGTTCTGCAGGAAGTAGGCCGCGACCTCGTCGGCCGAGGCGTTGTTCTCGTCCTGCCACGCGAGCAGGCCGCTCATCGTGTTGGTCTCGAAGCTCATGTTCGAGAGGAACTCGGTCACCTCGGGGTTGCTTTCGGCGAAGTCGGTGGTCACCGAGGTCAGGATCGGTGCCGACGGGAAGTCCGAGACGCCCGGGTTGTCGGTGTCGGGGTTCTGGTTGCGGCCGTGCACCTCTTCATCGACCTCGCCCAGATCGACGCGGGTCATGTCGTACTTGCCCATCGGCACGGTCGGGCCCCAGTAGTAGCCGAACCACGGTTCTCCGTCCTCGACCGCCGAGCCCATCGAGCTTGCCAGCGTCTCGCCCGAGCCGTGGTTGAAGACCTCGAGACCCGCCTCCTCGAGGTCGAGCGCCTCGACCAGGTTGTCGGAAACGACGCGGCAGCCCCAGCCGTCGGGGCAGTTGTTGAAGGTTCCGCCGACCAGCTCGGGGTTCTCCATCACGCCCTCGATGGTCGTCAGCTCCGGATGCTCCTCCGCGAGGTAGGTGGGGATCCACCAGCCCTCGACGCCGCCGGGCTCGAGCACGTTTGCGACGCGCTCCATCGTGCCGCCTTCCTCGAGCTTGCGGTAGGCGTCGCCCGCCGAGTTCAGCCAGAGGTTGGTGACGATGTCCGGCTCGCCGTTCTCCGACACGGAGGTGACGGCCGGAATGGTGTCGGACGGCACGAGCGACACGTCGCAGCCGTAGCCCTGCTCGAGCAGGAACTGCGCGATCTCGGTGGTGACGTTCGCGGCGGCCCAGTTCATCTGCGCGATGGAGACCTCGCCGCAGCTGTCCTGTGCGTGGGCGGCAGCCGGCACAGCCATGGCCGAAACCAGGGCCAGCTTGGAAAGATGTTTCATGAAGCGACCTCGCTCTTGTTCGCTTGGGTGGGTTCAAAGGACCGGGGAACGGCAAAACGACATGCCGGGCCGATGCGTCATTGCGGATCGGCCTCCCTCATCCTCCGCCGGCCGGTGTCGTTTTCCGGCCAGCGATGTCGTGTTCGTGCTACGAAAGCCCGCAAAAATCAACCGCCTCGCCCGAAGATTCCGGTCAGGTTCCTGCTTCCGCTGCGGAAAGAAAGGCCACGGGACGCCGCCGTCGCCGCCGGCACCGCGCCCGCCGCCCCGATGCGCAGTGCCGATTCGCGGCGCCGCCGGGCCGGCGTCACGCCGCCTGCGCTTCCCTCTCGCAACCGTCCGAAAAATTCGCTAAGGGATGGTTTAGCGCTAAACTATTGCCGCCGACCCGCGGAGGAGACCTGCATGGCCACACGCAGACAGACCAGGAAAACGGCCGCCACGGACCAGGAGCTGACACGGTACTACCGCGACATGCTGCTCATCCGCCGCTTCGAGGAAAAGGCGGGCCAGCTTTACGGCATGGGGCTGATCGGGGGCTTCTGCCACCTCTACATCGGCCAGGAGGCCGTCGTCGTCGGGCTGGAGGCCTGCGCCGAGGAGGGCGACAAGCGCGTCACCGCCTACCGCGACCACGGCCACATGCTCGCCTGCGGCATGGATCCCAAGGGTGTGATGGCGGAGCTCACGGGCCGCGAAGGCGGCTTCTCGCGCGGCAAGGGCGGCTCGATGCACATGTTCTCGCGCGAGAAGCACTTCTACGGCGGCCACGGCATCGTCGGCGCCAACGTGCCGATCGGCGCGGGCCTCGCCTTTTCCGACCTCTACAAGGGCAACGACCGGGTGACCTTCACGTATTTCGGCGACGGCGCCGCGAACCAGGGCCAGGTGGCCGAGACCTACAACATGGCCGAACTCTGGATGCTGCCGGTGATCTTCGTGATCGAGAACAACCAGTACGCCATGGGCACGAGCGTCAAGCGCGCCACCAAGTCCCCGGATTTCTGGGAGCGCGGCGCGGCCTACGGCATCAAGGGCGAGGCGGTGGACGGCATGGACGTGCTGGCGGTGAAGGCCGCCGGAGAGAAGGCCGTCAAGCACGTGCGCGCGGGCAAGGGCCCCTACATCCTCGAGATGATGACCTATCGCTACCGCGGGCACTCGATGTCCGATCCCGCGAAGTACCGCACCCGCGAGGAGGTGCAGAAGATGCGCGAGGAGCGTGACGCGATCGAGCAGGTGCGCGAGCGCCTGATCGAGTCCGGTGTCGCCGAGGACGACCTCAAGGCGATCGACAAGGAGATCAAGGAGATCGTCAACGGAGCCGCCGATTTCGCCCGCGAGAGCCCGGAGCCCGATCCCTCCGAGCTCTGGACCGACGTCTACGCCGACGTGACGCCGCAGACCGCCTGAGGGAGACCAAGCGCATGAGCACCGAGATCCTGATGCCCGCCCTCTCCCCCACCATGGAGGAGGGCAAGCTCGCCAAGTGGCTGGTCAAGGAAGGCGATACCGTCTCCGCCGGCGACATCCTCGCCGAGATCGAGACCGACAAGGCGACGATGGAGTTCGAGGCCGTCGACGAGGGCACGGTCGCCAAGATCCTCGTCACGGAGGGCACCGACGGGGTGAAGGTCAACACCCCAATCGCCATGCTCGCCGAAGAGGGCGAGGCCGCCGAGGACGTCGCGGCGCCCAGGGGAAACGGCGCCGACGCCACAGCCGAGGCCCCTGCCCCTGCCCCAGCCCCCGCCGCACCGGCCGAACCCGCGGCCCCTGCTGCGCCTGCCGCGCCCGCGAGAACGCGCGAGCCGGAGGTGCCCGCCGGCACCGAGATGCGCCAGCAGACCGTGCGCGAGGCGCTGCGCGACGCCATGGCCGAGGAGATGCGCGGCGACGACACGGTCTTCGTCATGGGCGAGGAGGTCGCGGAATACGAGGGCGCCTACAAGATCACGCAGGGCCTTCTGGACGAGTTCGGCGCGCGCCGCGTGATCGACACGCCGATCACCGAGCACGGCTTCGCCGGCCTCGGCGTCGGCGCGGCCTTCGGCGGCCTGCGCCCGGTCGTGGAGTTCATGACCTGGAACTTCGCCATGCAGGCGATCGACCAGATCATCAACTCCGCCGCCAAGACGCTCTACATGTCCGGCGGGCAGATGGGCTGCCCGATGGTCTTCCGCGGCCCGAACGGCGCCGCCGCCCGCGTCGCCGCGCAGCACAGCCAGGACTATGCCGCGTGGTATTCGCAGATCCCCGGGCTCAAGGTCGTGCAGCCCTACGCCGCCGACGACGCCAAGGGCCTGCTGAAATCCGCGATCCGCGATCCGAACCCGGTGATCTTCCTCGAGAACGAGATCCTCTACGGCAAGTCCTTCGACGTGCCGGCGCTCGACGACTGGACCGTGCCCTTCGGGAAGGCCCGCGTCTGGCGCGAGGGGGGCGACGTGACGATCGTGAGCTTCGGCATCGGCATGACCTACGCGCTCGAGGCCGCCGACCGGCTGGCCGAGGACGGCGTCGCGGCGGAGGTGATCGACCTGCGCACGCTGCGCCCGATGGACCGCGAGACGGTGATCGAGAGCGTGAAGAAGACCAACCGCTGCGTCACCGTCGAGGAGGGCTGGCCGCAGGGTTCGGTCGGCAACCACATCTCCGCGGTGCTGATGGAGCACGCCTTCGACTGGCTCGACGCGCCGGTGGTCAACGTGACCGGCAAGGACGTGCCCATGCCCTACGCCGCCAATCTCGAACGCATGGCGCTCGTGACCACCGACGAGGTGGTGGAGGCCGTGCGCAAGGTCACCTACCGCTGAGGGAGCGCAGCGCATGTCCACGGAAATCCTGATGCCCGCCCTCTCGCCGACGATGGAGGAGGGCCGCCTCGCCCGGTGGCTCGTCAAGGAAGGCGACACGGTGAACGCCGGCGATCTCCTGGCGGAGATCGAGACCGACAAGGCCACGATGGAGTTCGAGGCGGTCGACGAGGGCACCATCGGCAAGCTTCTGGTCGGCGAGGGCACCGACGGCGTGAAGGTCAACACGCCGATCGCGCTGATCCTCGACGAGGGCGAGAGCGCGGCGGACCTCGAGGCGGCGCCGGCCGCAGCGCCCGCGTCGGGGACGGCCGCGGCGACGGCCCCTGCCCCGGCCTCCGCGCAGGCCGAGGCCGAACCCGCGCAGGGCGACCGCCGCGCCCCCGCGCCGCAGGCGAAGGAGGTGCCGGAGGGCACCGCGCCGCCCGCCCCCGCCGACGCGCAGGGCAACCGCATCCTCGCCTCCCCGCTCGCGCGGCGCATCGCGGCCGCGACGGGCGTGGACCTTGCGCAGGTGACGGGCTCCGGCCCGCGCGGGCGCATCGTGCGCGCCGACGTGGAGGCCGCCGCCGAGCGCGCCCCCGCACAGGCGGCGGAAGCGGCGCCGGCCGAGGCGGCGCCCGCCCCTGCCCCCGCGCAAGCGGCGGCGGCCATGCCGGCCGGCCCAACGGCGGAGCAGGTCAGGAAGATGTACGAGGGCCGCGAGACCGAGGAGGTCACCCTCGACGGGATGCGCCGCACGGTGGCCGCACGGCTGACCGAGGCCAAGCAGACGATCCCGCATTTCTACCTGCGCCGGTCGGTCACGCTCGACCCGCTGCTCGCGCTGCGCAAGGAGCTCAACGCCAAGCTCGAGGCGCGGGGCGTCAAGCTCTCGGTCAACGACTTCATCATCAAGGCCTCGGCGCTCGCGCTGCAGGAGGTGCCCGACGCCAACGCGGTCTGGGCGGGCGACCGCATCCTGCGGCTCACGCCCTCCGACGTCGCCGTGGCGGTGGCGGTCGACGGCGGGCTCTTCACGCCGGTGCTGAAGGACGCGCACCAGAAGTCGCTCTCGGCACTCTCGGCGGAGATGAAGGATCTCGCCACGCGCGCCCGCGACCGCAAGCTCGCGCCGCACGAATACGTCGGCGGCAGCTTCGCCATCTCCAACCTCGGCATGTACGGGATCGAGAATTTCGACGCCGTCATCAACCCGCCGCACGGCGCGATCCTCGCCGTCGGCGCGGGCGTGACACAGCCGGTGGTGCAGGAGGACGGCACCCTCGGCACGGCCACGGTGATGTCGATGACGCTCTCGGTCGATCACCGGGTCATCGACGGGGCGCTGGGGGCGCAGCTCCTCGCCGCGATCGTGGCGCACCTCGAGAACCCGCTGGCCATGCTGGCGTGAGGCGCAACCGGGCGCGGGGTCAGAAGGTCAGCACCTCGCGCTCGGTCACGATCATGTCGAGGGGCGCGTCCGTCTCCTCCCGCGGGAGCGCCTCGGCCTCCTGCGCGGCGTAGGCGAAGCCGATGGCCGTCAAGGGCTTTCGCGCGCGCAAGCCTGCAAGCGTGCGGTCGTAGAAGCCCCCGCCGTAGCCGAGCCGTGCGCCCGTCCGGTCGAAGGCGACGAGCGGCACGATCAGCACCTCGGGCTCCATCAGGTCCTCCGTCTCCGGCACCGCCGCGCCGAAGGGACCGGGGACCAGCGCGCCCTCGGGCGTCCAGCGCGAGAAGACGAGCGGCGCACCCTTCGCCCGGATCACGGGCACGCCGACGGGGCCGTGGCGCGCCGCCTCGGCCATCGCCGGGCGCGGGTCGATCTCAGAGCGGATCGGCAGGTAGCCGGCGAGCGGCCGGCCGCAATGCGCCGCGAGCACCCCGCTCAGAAGACGCGCGGGCGCGCCGGGCCGCGCGGCATGCGCCGCCTTGCGCCGGGCGAAGGCCGCCTGCCGGGCGGCGCGCTTGGCCTCGCCCAGGTCGGTCACAGGATCACCATGCTGGCCAGTCCGAGGAAGGTGAAGAAGCCCACGACGTCGGTCACCGTGGTCACGAAGGGGCCGGAGGCCAGCGCCGGGTCGATGCGCAACCGGTCGAGCAGGATCGGGATGGCGATGCCGCCGAGCGCCGCGGCGAGCTGGGTGAGCAGCATCGCCACCGCGATCACCGCGGCCAGCAGCGGCACCCCGAACCAGACCGCGGCGACGCCCGCCATGACGAGCCCGAAGAGCGCACCGTTCAGCCCGCCCACCGCCACCTCCCGCGCGGCGACGCGCAGCGCGTTCTGCGCGGTCAGGTCGCGCGTGGCGATGGCGCGCACCGCGACCGTCATGGTCTGCGTGCCCGCGTTGCCGCCCATCGAGGCCACGATCGGCATCAGCACGGCGAGCGCGACCATCTGGTCGATCGTGTCGGCGAAGGCGTCGATCACCACCGAGGCGAAGATCGCCGTCAGCAGGTTCACGAAAAGCCATGTCGCCCGCCCGCGCGCGGCCTGCAGCACGGTGTCGGTGAGCCGCGATTCCTCGGTCACGCCGCCGAGGCGGAGGAGGTCCTCCTCGTGCTCCTCGTCGAGCACGCCCATCGCGTCGTCGATGGTGATGACGCCGACGAGCCGCCCGCCCTCGTCCACCACGGGCGCCGAGATCAGGTGATACTGGTTGAAGGCGTAGGCGACGTCCGTCTCGCTCTCGGTCGCGGGAAAGACGCGGAAGGCCTCCTCGACCAGTTCGGAGAGTGCGACCTCCCGGCGCGAGGACATGATGCGCCCCAGCGTCACGTTGCCGACAGGGCGCATCGCCGGGTCCACGAGGACGACATGGTAGAACTGGCTCGGCAGGTCCTCGCGCTCGCGCATGTGGTCGATGGCCTGCCCGACGCTCCAGTGCTCCGGCGCCATGACGAGCTCGCGCTGCATGAGGCGGCCGGCGGAATACTCCGGATAGGTGAGCGAGCTCTGCACCGCGAGGCGGTCGGGCGCCGAGAGCGCGCCGAGGATGGTGCGCCTCTGCTCGGCCTCCAGGTCCTCGAGCAGGTCCACCACGTCGTCGGAGTCGAGCGCGCGCACCGCCTCGCGGAGCACCTCCGGCTGCAGAAGCCCGATGACTTCGGCCCTGAGCCCCTCCTCGAGTTCGGAGAGCACCTCGCCCCCGATCCAGTCGCCGGCAAGCTCCACGAAGCGGCGGCGGTCGTAGGGATTGATCTGCTCGATCAGGTCGGCGACGTCGGCGGGGTGCAGCGCGTCCAGCGTCTCGAGAAGCCGCGCCCGGTCCTGCGTGTCGAGTGCATAGAGCACCGCGCTCACGCGGCGCCGGTCGAGGGTGTAGCCATCCTCCTCGCCGGTCTCCGGCGCGGGCGCGATCTGATCGGCGTCGTCGGTCATCGGGCGGGTCCTGTCAGGCTGCGGCGGAACATAGGACAGCCCCGGGCCGGGCGACAGGGGCGGCGCACGCTCAGCCGGCCAGCCGCTCCAGCGCCGCGCGGTGCAGCTCCGGGTCGGCGGCCGCGAGCACACGGCCGCCGCCATGCGCCGGCCCGCCCTGCCAGTCGGTGACGATCCCGCCCGCCGCCTCGATCAGCGCGAGCGGCGCCTGGATGTCGTAGGGCGCGAGCCCCGCCTCGATCACGAGGTCGATCTGCCCCGCGGCGAGCATGGCGTAGGCGTAGCAATCCATGCCGTAGCGGGTCAGGCGCACCTCCCGCGCGACGCGCGCGAAGGCGGTCTGCTCGGCGGCGGTGCCGACCTCCGGGTAGGTGGTGGCGAGCGTCGCCTCCGCAAGCGTGCTGCACCGGCGCACGCGCAGCGCCCGGTGTCCCCTTGGGCCGTCGAGCGTCGCCCGCCCGAAGCCGCCGCGGAAACGCTCGCCGGTGTAGGGCTGATCGACGACGCCGTAGAGCGGCCCCTCCGGCCCCGAAAGCGCGATCAGCACGCCCCAGGTCGGTGCGCCGCAGAGGAAGGCGCGCGTGCCGTCGATGGGGTCGAGCACCCAGGTCAGGCCCGAGCGCCCCTCCCGCGTGCCGAACTCCTCGCCCAGGATGGCGTCCTCGGGGCGCTCTCGGTCGAGGATGTCCCGCATCGCCGTCTCGGCGGCGCGGTCGGCCTCGGTCACCGGGTCGAAGCCACCCGCGCCCTTGTCCGTGGTGCCGAGCGCCTCGGCCCGGAACCACGGCAGGATTGCCCGCCCCGCCGCGTCGGCGAGCCGATCGGCGAGCGCCACGGCCTCTTCCGGCGCGAGCGACACGCCCGCCGCGGCGCTGGCGGCCACGGAATCAGGCAACGTGGCTGAGCACGCGGGCGAGTTCGAAGAGGCGACGGCGCTGATTCTCCGGGATCGCGTAATAGGAGCGCACGAGGTCGAGCGCCTCCTTGTCGTCGAACAGCGTGTCGACGCGGTCTTCGCGCTGCCCGGCGTCGTCACGGTCCCGCGCGGGCAGGCCGTCGAAGAAGAAGGTCACCGGCACGTCGAGCGCATCGGCGATATCCCAGAGGCGGGAGGCGCTGACGCGGTTCGCCCCGGTCTCGTATTTCTGAATCTGCTGAAACTTGATGCCGACCCGCTCGGCCAGCTGCTGCTGCGTCACGCCGATAAGCCAGCGCCGTTGACGGATACGTTTTCCGACATGCTCGTCCACCGGATGTGTCATGGTCCCCCTGTCCTCGCACGACCGCACCGGTTCAGAGGATACGCGCCGCGCTTTAACAATCAGCACATCAATGTGTCTCAGTATCGTCCGACTGACCGCCAGACCGTACAGCCGCGACACCCTGCGAAATGCGGCTGCAACTTACCCATCTCCCGCATCAGGGCAAGGCCGACGTGCCCCGACGGCAGCACGAATGTAACAAATCTCTATTCAGAGTGGTAAGGAAACCCGCGGCGCATGGCCGCATGCCGTTAGGTCAACCGCCTGCAACGCAAGGACGTCTGCCCTTGCGCGGCCTCCCGGCACGGGGGCAATCTCGTCGTGCACCGCAGGAGGGGGAAGAGATGCGCGCCTATCACGTCGCCGCGCCGGGCGCTGCCGCGGCGCTTTCCGAGATCCCGTGTCCCTCGCCCCGCGCGGGGGAACTGCTGGTGCGGATCGAGGCGTGTGGGCTCAACTTCGCCGATCTGCTGATTCTCGAGGGGCAGTATCAGGAGATGCCGGAGGCGCCCTTCACCCTCGGAATGGAAGTGGCCGGCACGGTCGAGGCGACGGGCCCCGGCGTGACGACGCCCGTGCCGGGCACGCGGGTCGCCGTCTTCGGCGGGCACGGCGGCCTCGCCGAGTACGGGTGTTTCCCGGCCGAACGCGCCGTGACGCTGCCCGACTCGATGGATGCTGTCGCCGGCGCCGCGTTCCAGATCGCCTATGGCACGAGCCACGTCGCCCTGTCCCACCGCGCGCGCCTCGCCCCCGGCGAGCGGCTGCTGGTGCTCGGCGCTGCGGGCGGCGTCGGGCTCACGGCGGTCGAGATCGGGCGCGCCATGGGCGCGGAGGTCATCGCCTGCGCGCGCGGTGCGGAAAAGCTGGAGGTCGCGCGGCGCGCGGGCGCCCATCACCTCGTCCCGGCCGATCCGGAGACACTGCGCGACGATGTCCGCGCGCTGGGAGGCGCGGATGTCGTCTACGACCCCGTCGGCGGGCCGCTCTTCGAGGCGGCCTTCCGGGCCTGCCGTCCCGAGGCGCGGCTGCTGTCCATCGGCTTCGCCAGTGGCGAGGTGCCCCGGATCAAGGCGAATCATCTCCTCGTGAAGAACCTCACGGTCATGGGCATCTACTGGGGCGGCTACCTGCACTTCCGCCCCGGGGTCGTCCGGGAGAGCCTCGCCGAGCTCATGCGCTGGCACGGCGAGGGGCACCTCGCACCGCACGTGAGCCATGTCCTGCCGCTCGAGCGGGTGGAGGAGGGGCTGACCCTCCTGCGCGAGCGGCGCTCGACCGGCAAGGTGGTGATCCGCCCGCGGTGAGGGCGCCGCGTCGAATGGCGCCCCCATGCCCGACCGGAAAACCTTGATTTGCGCGCCCCGCTCCCCAATATAACAATCTACGGATGGTTCCCCCGGGGCCGGCCCGTGCGCGGGGCGGTCTTACAGGGGCGAACAACAGGGATTACAGTCGGAGGCTGGACGACAGATGGCTGAATACGAAACGATCCGGACGACCGCCGCGGGCACCCGCAGCGCCGAGATGGATCAGGGGCTGCGCGCCCACATGAACAAGGTCTACGGCACGATGTCCGTAGGCATGCTGATCACGGCAGGCGCGGCCTGGGCGATTTCGGGCCTCGCCACGACCCCCGACCCGAGCCAGGCGGCAGCCCAGCTGCCCAGCGGCGAATACCTGAACGCGCTCGGCGCGGCGATCTATACCTCGCCGCTGCGCTGGGTCATCATGCTGCTGCCGCTGGCCTTCATCTTCTTCGGCTGGGGGCAGCTTCTGCGCCGCGCCTCCGCGGCGATGGTGCAGCTCGGCTTTTTCGCCTTCGCCGTCGCGATCGGCGTCTCGCTGAGTTCGATCTTCCTGATCTTCACGCCCTATTCGATCGCGCAGACCTTCCTCGTCACGGCGATCGCCTTCGCCGGCCTCTCGCTCTGGGGCTACACCACGAAGAAGGACCTCAGCGGGATGGGCACCTTCCTGCTGATGGGCGTGATCGGCCTGATCGTGGCGATGATCATCAACATCTTCCTGCAGTCGCCGGCGATGATGTTCGCGATCTCGATCATCGGCATCCTCGTCTTCGCGGGCCTGACGGCCTTCCACACGCAGGAAATCAAGAGCACCTATGTCGCCCATGCGCAGCACAACGATCAGGAATGGCTGGACAAGGCCGCCTACGACGGTGCGCTGGCGCTCTACATCAGCTTCCTGAACATGTTCCAGTTCCTGCTGATGTTCATGGGCCAGGAACAGTAACCGGCCCGACCGGACGAGACATGAGGGGCCGGCCCGGTGGGTCGGCCCTTTTCTTGCGACCGGCTCAGGCGGCCACCTCGAAGAGCCGTCCGACGACGGCCGTCGCCCCCATCGCCGCGCCGCCCCAGAGGAGCGCCCGCGCCATGGCGCGCCGCGCCGGCGCTCCCCCGAGCCGCGCGCCCGCAAGGCCAAGCCCCGCGAGGGCGGCCAGCGAGAGGGCTGCAACCGGCACGACCCCCGCCGGCCCCGCCGGGCCGAAGGCCGCCCCCGCGAGCGGAAGCGCCGCGCCGGTCGCGAAGGCCGCCGCGGAGGCGAGCGCGGCCTGCATCGGCACGGCCGCGCCGGTCTCGGTGAGGCCAAGCTCCTCGCGGGCGTGAGCGTCGAGCGCGTCGTGGGCCGTCATCTCCTGCGCCGCCGCCCGCGCGAGAGGGTGGGACACGCCGCGCCCCACGAGGCCCGACGTCAGCTCGTCCAGCTCGTAGTCCGGATCCTCCTCGAGCGCGCGGCGCTCCCGCTCCAGATCGGCCGCCTCCGAGTCGGCCTGCGCGGCGACCGACACGTATTCGCCCGAGGCCATCGAGAAGGCACCGGCGACCAGCGCCGCGAGCCCCGTCAGAAGCACCGCGGGCCGCTCCATCCCCGCCGCGAGCACCCCCACGAGCAGGCTTGAGGTCGAAACGATCCCGTCGTTCGCCCCGAGCACGGCCGCACGCAGCCAGCCGGTGCGGGTGACGTAGTGTCCTTCCTTCGGCATCGCGCTGTCCGATCCGCGGAGGCCCGAAAACGAAAGGCCACGCCGCCGGCGTGGCCCCTCCGCATAGAGCCTCAGGCTCAGGCTCAGATCACTTGATCTTGCCTTCCTTGTACTCGACGTGCTTGCGCGCGACCGGGTCGAATTTCCGGATGGTCATCTTCTCGGTCATCGTGCGCGCGTTCTTCTTCGTGACGTAGAAATGCCCCGTGCCCGCGGTGGAGTTGAGGCGGATCTTGATCGTGGTCGGTTTGGCCATGCTCGCTCTCCTGCACCGGGTGCGCTCGTCACCCGCGGAATTCCTGAAAGCCTTCGTCTTACGCGTCGCGGCGCGGCTGTCAAGCCGCCCGCGCGTCAACACAAGGTCGGCAGTTTCGACCGGGAGACTTTGCCCGTCGCGCTGCCCGGGGCCCATGCACTGCCAGCAACGGACCGCTGGACCATCCCGGCCGGCCTGCGGCGAACTGGCCCGGCGTTGAACAGCGGCCGCGCCGCGACGTTTCCCCTGCCCTCTGAATACCTTATCTTCATGGTGCTGCCGGAGAGATTCGAACTCTCGGCCTCTCCCTTACCAAGGGAGTGCTCTACCCCTGAGCTACGGCAGCCCGGCGCGGCGCCGGCGTGGCG
>NZ_JAWLFS010000252.1:0-4106 GCF_041685465.1 Rhodosalinus sp.
CCCCGGCGGCAGCTACATCTACCGCGCCTCGAAGGCGGCGGCGATCAACCTCGGGCGTAACCTCGCCGCCGATCTGGCGGCGGAGGGGATCGCCGTCGGTATCTATCACCCCGGCTGGGTCCGCACGGAGATGGGCGGAGCGGCGGCCGAAATCGATGCGGAAACCGCCGCGGCGGGCCTCGCCGACCGGATCGAGGCGCTCGACCTCTCGCGGACCGGCCGCTTCGAGACGTGGGACGGGCGCCCGCACCCTTTCTGAGCGGCGCGCGCGGCTTGCTTGCCCGGGCGCCGCACACCGGGTGGCCGCGGCGGTGTCTGGCCCGGTGCCGCGGGTAATCCGCTGACGGTTCTCATCCGGCGTCGTCGCGCTCGCGCACCCGGAGCCAGATCCCGTCCTTCGCCCGCACGGTCAGATGCGCCACCGGGACGGGCGGCGGGCGGTCGGTGAGCTCCACCCGCAGGTCGCGCAGGAGCCGCGCGAGCAGCAGCACCCCCTCCACCATGGCGAAGCCGGCGCCGGTGCAGACCCGCGGGCCGGCGGAAAAGGGCATGTAGGCCTCCCGTGCGCAGGCGCGGCCGTTTTCGGTCTCCCACCGTGCGGGATCGAAGCCGTCCGGGTTCTCCCAGAGCCGGGTGTGGCGGTGCTGATGCCAGGGCGAGAGCACGACCTGCGCGCCGGGGGCGAGGTCGCGGTCACGGAACCGCTCGGGGCATGTCGCCTCGCGCACCATCATGGGCACCGGCGGGTAGAGGCGCAGCGCCTCGCGGAAGACGTCGCGCGCCACGCGCAGCCGGGACACGCAGGCGAAATCGGGCGCGAGATGCGCCCGCGCCTCTGCCGCCACCGCCTCCTGCCAGTCGGGATAGAGCGCCATGAGGTAGAGCGTCCAGGCGAGCGCGGAGGCCGAGGTCTCGTGCCCCGCGAGGAAGAAGATCGCCACCTGGTCGACCATCTCCCGCGTGGTGAAGGTCTCCCCCGTTTCCGGGTCGCGGGTCGTCATGATCTTGCTGGCGAGGTCGTCCGGGGCGGTGCCTTCCTCGATCGCGCGCATCCGCGCGGCGGTGAGCTCGGTGATCAGCCCGCGGATCCGGCGTGCCGCGGCCCGCGTGCGCCGCCGGTGTCCGCGCGGCAGCCAGCGCGGCAGCGGCACGAAGGCGGCGGCGTTCAGGATCGGCTGCGTGCGCTGGTAGGCGCGGAACTCGTGAAAGACCTCCGCCGCGATCCGGTGCTCGATCGGGATCGAGAAGAGCGTGCGGAAGATCACGTCGGCCGCCGCGTGGCTCGTCTGTTCCTCGATCTCGACCGCCTCGCCGGCGTGCGCGGCGAGACGCGCCGCCGCGGCCTCGGCCGCGTCCCACATCGCCGGGAAGGTGTCCTTGAGCCGCCCGCCCTCGAAGGCCGGGTCGATGATCCGGCGCTGGCGCTTCCACGTCGCGCCGTTCGTCAGGAAGACCGACTCGCCCAGCAGCGGGCGCAGCCCCTCCGAGATGCGGTCCGACTTCGGGAAGTCGTCCGGGCGCTCCTTCAGCACGCGGGCGACGAGATCGGGCTGGTTGACGAGGTAGGACCGGAAGAAGGGCGTGCGGAACTCCGCCATCCACGCGCGGTAGAGCCGCGCGGGCTGCGCCGAGAGGATGTCGGCCCGGAAGAGCCGCATGTAGCGCCAGAGCGAGACGCTCTCGGCGCGGGGCGTGGGCTTGGGCGGGATCATGCGGCGCGGTGCCTGTGCTTGGAGAGCGGCCGCTCGATCCGCGAGCGCGAGGGTGCCCGCCCCGCGAACCGCGCCGCGAGCGTGCGCGGCCCGGCGGTGATGCGGAAATAGTCGTAGTCGCCGGGCCGGTCGAAGGCGCAGAGGTACTGGAAATGCAGCCGGAAGAAGCGCCAGCGCAGCGCCCGCCACCGCTCCGGCGAGAGCGTCTGCGTGAAGGCCGCCGAGATCACCAGCGGCCAGCGCTTGGCCGGTCCCGCGACGCCCGAGACGGCGACCGGATCGCAGAGCGCGAAGGCGCAGCCGTCGCCCGGCGCGCTCACGTCCACCCAGGCGATGGTGTCCTGCTCGGAGAGACAGGCGAGATCGGCGCGCAGGCGCCCGGCGTCCGGCAGGAAGGACATCATCGGCACCACCTGCCCGAGCGTCAGCAGCCCGAGCGCGGGACCGTCCGCCGGCACGCGCCCCGCGCGCAGGAGATCGGCGAGCACCGAGACGGCGAGATGCGCGCCCGAGGAATGGCCGACCACCAGCACCTCGTCCCGGTCCTCGGCGAGCGCGGCGGCGATGCGATCGGCGAAGTCGCCGAGCCGCGCCTCGAGCGCGGGCGGGTTGGCGCCCCGCCAGGCGGCGGAGAAGGCGTAGTCGTGCATCAGGTAATAGGCGAAGAGCCGCCCGTCCTGCCGGCGGAACCACGCGAGTACCGGCCAGACGACGGCGAGGCCGAGCGGCGCGGCCCAGGGGTGCAGCAGCGTGGCCGCCGCGGCCCCCGTGCCCCAGGCCGCGAGGAGCGCGAGCGCGAGCTGCGCCAGCAGCACCGCGACCGGGTAGAAGGCCGCGATCACCGGCCCCTTGCGGAGCCGCATCAGCCGCCAGAGCGCGCCCGTGCGCGCGTAGGTCCAGGCGGTGCGCAGGAGCTGCGCGTAGGTCGCGGCGATGCCCTTGCCCATGCTCGCGCGCACGATGTCGGACCAGACGAGGACCTCGATCTGCGTCTGGACCTCCGCGCCCTCGATGCGGGCCTCCACGCCCCAGCCCCCGCGGGCAGCGCCCGGGGTGACGGAGATCTCGTGGCCCGAGACGGCCGCCTGTGCCGCGGCCTCGCGACGGTAGAGCTCGCGGTAGCGACGTGGCGGAAAGGGGTCGTAGCCCGGGATGTAGAACACCCGGCGCCGGCGCACCTGTCGCTCGTCCCTCGCGGTCATGCGGGCCTCTCCGTCTTTCGCGTCAGCCTAACCGCGCATTCGGGCGAGAGTAAGACCGCCCAAGGGCCTTGGAAGGCCCTTGGGCAAGGCGCTTCCAAGCGCCTTGCACGCGCTGCGGGGCGGCGGTCAGCCCAGCGCGGCGAGCGCGGGGAAGGTTTCCAGCAGCCAGAAGGAGAAGGCCGAGAAGCCGCCCGTCAGCATCAGGAGCCCGATGGTCCAGAGCAGGAGGCCCATCACCCGCTCGATGCGGTCCATGTGGCGCTTCATCCAGCCCATCAGCCCGCCGAGCCGCGGCAGGAAGGCCGCCACCAGCAGGAACGGCACCCCGAGCCCCGCGGCGTAGACGCCGAGCAGCGCCGCGCCGCGCCCGAGGTCCGCCTCGGTCGCCGCGAGCGACAGGATCGCGCCCAGTTGCGGGCCGATGCAGGGCGTCCAGCCGAAGGCGAAGGCGAGCCCGAGGACATAGGCCCCGAAGGCGCTGCCCCCGCGCGCCTCCGCCCCGAGCCGCGCCTCGCGGTCGAGAAAGCCGATCCGGTAGACGCCCACGAAATGCGCCCCGAAGCCCATCACGATCAGCCCGGCCACCGTGTTGAACCAGTCCTGGTAGGCGAGAAACGCCCGCCCCGCCACCGAGGCGGTGAAGCCGAGAAAGACGAAGACCGTCGAGAGCCCGAGCACGAAGAAGAGCGCCGGCACCACCGCCCGGCCGCGGCCCGCGTTCAGATCGCCCACCGAGACGCCGCTCATGTAGGCGAGATAGGGCGGCACGATCGGCAGCACGCAGGGCGAGAGGAAGGAGATCACCCCCGCCATCAGCGCCACCGTCATCGCGGGGATCAGCCCCGCGTCGATGATCTCGATCCCGAACATGGGCGCATCCCCTACACCGCCGCGCGCCCCGCGTCACGCGGCCACGCCGTCACATCCCCGTCAGCCGTGGACGCGGGGCGCGCCGGGGACTATGCCCCGCCCATGACCGAGGAGATCGACGCCCGCGGCCTGCGCTGCCCGCTTCCCGTCCTGCGGCTGAGAAAGCGGCTCGCGCAGGCGCCGCCCGGCGCGCGGGTCGCGCTGCTCGCCGACGATCCGATGGCGGCGATCGACGTGCCCCACTTCTGCGCCGAGGCCGGCCACGCGCTGGAAGCGACGGAGGCGCAGGGCGACCACACCCGCTTCACCGTCCGCAAGGCCT
>NZ_JAWLFS010000039.1:0-16909 GCF_041685465.1 Rhodosalinus sp.
CGGCATGACCGAGGTCGAGGTCAAGGAGCGCAAGGACCGCGTCGACGACGCGCTCAATGCGACCCGGGCCGCGGTGCAGGAAGGCATCGTCGTCGGCGGTGGCGTCAGCCTCGTGCAGGGCGCCAAGGCGCTCGAGGGCTTCACCGGCGCCAACCCCGATCAGAACGCCGGCGTCACGATCGTGCGCAAGGCGCTCGAGGCGCCGCTGCGCCAGATCGCCGAGAACGCGGGCGTCGACGGCTCGGTCGTCGCGGGCAAGATCCGCGAGTCCGACGATCTGAAGTTCGGCTACAACGCGCAGGCCGACGAATACGGCGACATGTTCAAGTTCGGCGTGATCGACCCGGCCAAGGTGGTGCGCACCGCGCTGGAGGACGCTGCCTCCATCGCCGGCCTGCTCATCACGACCGAGGCGATGGTCGCCGACAAGCCGCAGAAGGAAGGTGCCGGCGGCGGTGCCGGCGGCGGCATGCCCGACATGGGCGGCATGGGCGGCATGATGTAAGCCACGCCCGGGCCGAAAGCTCCGCGGGGGTCGCAGCGATGCGGCCCCCGTTTTCGTGTGCGCGGTTGATTCCGGGCAAGGTGCGCGCCCCCGACCGCGCCTAGGATCGCGCGTGTCGGGACGAGGGAGTGCATGTCATGATTCGCTTGCTGAGCGCCGTGGTGTCGCTCGCGCTCGCCGGTGCCGCGGGCGCACAAGGAGAGGAGACCTCAGAGACGCGCATCGGCGCCGACCGTTACATCGCCGGGCAGAGCGTCCGCCACGCGGGTGAGGGGACGGACGACCTCTTCGCCTTGGGGGAGCGGGTCGAGAGCCGGGCGCCGGTGGGCGGCGACGCGGTGATCGCGGGCCGCTGGCTCACCGTCGCGGCGCCGGTGGGCGGCGACGTCTATGCCGCCGGCTTCGAGATCGCGCTCGACGCGCCGGTCTCGGGGGACGCGACGCTCTTCGGCTACCGGATCAGCACGGGCGAGATCGGCGCCGACCTGCGCGCCTCCGGGTCCGAGGTCGAGATCGGCGGCCCCGTCGCAGGGCACGCCGCCGTCGCGGCCGAGCGGGTGCGCATCGACGCCCCGATCACCGGCGAGGTCCACCTCGCCGCGCGGTCGGTGTCCTTCGGCGACGCGGCCGAGATCGGCGGGCCGCTCGTGATCTACGAAGCGCGCGAGGGCGCGATCGAGATCCCCGAGGGCATCGTCGCCGACGAGCGCATCACCCGCCGCGAGATGGAGGACTGGGACGGCATCGAGGAGCTTGCGCCGGTGAATGCCGGGCACGTCCTCGGAAGCTTCATCGCCGTGGTGGTCGGGCTCACGGCGCTCGCCACGCTCGTCGCCGCGCTGATCCCCGAGGCGCTCGCCGCGATGCGCCGCCGCCTGCTCGACGCGCCCTTCGGCACGCTCTGGATCGGCTTCCTGACGCAATCGGTGATCGCGGGCGCGATGGTTATCCTCGCGCTGACGGTGATCGGTCTTCTCGCGATCCCGGCCGTCGCGCTGCTCTCCATGGTGGCGGCCGTCTCGGGCTACGTGGTGGGGGTCTATGCCTTCGGCGTCGGCCTCTTCATCGCCGTCGGACGGCCGGAGCCCGTCACCATCGGCGAGAAGGCGCTGCGCGCAGGCCTCGGCGCACTGGTCGCGGGGGCGATCGGCGTGATCCCCTTGCTCGGCTGGCTTTTCGTGCTGGCGCTCTCGCTTGCCGGGCTGGGCGCGATCGCCGAGCGGCTGTTCCGTCCGCGCTTTCTCGGGCGGGCGGGCTGACGCCGCCCCTTCTGCGCCGCGGCATGAGGGGTTATGTCCCTCCCATGCTGCGGCGCATTGCCCTCGCCTGTCTTCTCTTCTTTCCCGCGCTTTCCGCGCGGGCCGAGTGCGTCGTGCTGCTGCACGGGCTCGCGCGGACGGAGGATTCCTTCTTGCTGATGGAGACGGTGCTGGAGGCCGCGGGCCACCGCGTCGTCGCGCCCGGCTACGCCTCCACCGCCGCCCCGGTCGAGGATCTGGTGGGCGCGGTGCTGCCGCGCGCGGTGGCGCGGTGCGGGGACGCGCACCCCCATTTCGTCACCCATTCCATGGGCGGCATCCTGCTGCGCGTCTGGGCGGAGCGCCATCCGCTGCCGGAGGGGAGCCGCGCGGTGATGCTCGCGCCGCCGAACCAGGGCAGTCCGCTGGTGGACGAACTCGGCGGCTGGGAGCTTTTCCGGTGGCTCCACGGTCCCGCGGGCGTGCAGCTCGGCACCGACGACCTGCCCGCGCGGCTGCCGCCCGTGCGCTTCGAACTCGGCGTGATCGCGGGCGACCGCTCGCTCAACCCGGTCTTCTCGGCGATGATCCCGGGGTCCGACGACGGCAAGGTGGGGGTCGCGGCCACGCGGGTCGAGGGCATGGACGACCACATCGTGCTGCCGGTCACGCATACCTTCATGATGAACAACCCGCTGGTGATCGCGCAGGTGCTGACCTTCCTCGACACCGGGCGTTTCGACCCGGAGATGAGCTTCGCCGACGCGCTGCGCCGGCTGCCGGGCCTCGGCTCGTGAGGCCGCTGCACCTGACCGGGGCGGAGGTGCTCCGCGACGGCCGCGTCGCGCCGGGCGAGATCGCGGTGGCGGACGGCCGGCTGCTCGACACGCCGCGGGCGGACGCGCGGCGCGTCGACCTCTCGGGCTTCCGCGTGCTGCCGGGGATCGTGGACGCCCACGGCGACGGCTTCGAGCGTCACCTCGCGCCGCGCCGCGGCGCGCTCGCCGACCTCGGCGCGGGGCTCGCGGCGGCGGAAGCCGAGCTCGCCGCGAACGGCATCACCACCGCGGTGCTCGCGCAGTTCTGGAGCTGGGAAGGGGGCATGCGCAGCCCCGAGTTCGCGCGCCGCGTGCTCGCCGCGCTCGATGCCTTCGACGCGGGCGGCACCGACCTGCGCCCGCAACTCCGCCTCGAGACGCATATGCTCGATGATTATGCCGCCGTCGAAGAGACGGTCGCGGCGCATGGCGTGGGCTACGTCGTCTTCAACGACCACCTGCCGCACGCCCGTCTCGCCGAAGGGCTGAGGCCCCCGCGCCTCACCGGGCAGGCGCTGAAGTCGGGCCGCAGCCCCGAGGCGCATCTGGCGCTCATGCAGCGCCTCCACGCCCGCGGGCCGGAGGTGCCTGCCGCGCTCGATGCGCTCGCCGCGCGGCTCGCGGCAGAGGGCGTCACCCTGGGCAGCCATGATGACCGGACGGCCGCCGACTGCGCCGCCTGGCGCGCGCGCGGCGTCACGGTCGCGGAGTTCCCCGAGACGCGGGAGGCGGCCGAGGCGGCGGCGGCCGCGGGCGACCCGGTGGTGATGGGCGCGCCCAACGTGGTGCGCGGCGGCTCGCACGACGGCAAGGTCGCGGCGGAGGCGCTCGTCGCCGAGGGGCTGGTGACGGCGCTCGCCTCCGACTACCACTTCCCGGCGCTCCCGCAGGCTGCGCTCCGGCTCGCGCTGCGGATCGGCCTGCCGGCTGCATGGGCGGCGATCTCGGAGCGGCCGGCTTCGATGCTGGGTCTCGACGACCGCGGCCGCCTCGCGCCGGGGCTGCGGGCCGATTTCGTCGTCACCGACGCGGAGGGGCGGATCGGCGCGACCTTCGCCGCCGGCGTGCCGCGCTACATGGCCGGTGCGGTGGCGGCGCGCTTCCTCGCCTGAGGGGCGCCGCGCCTCAGGACCGGCGCGCGGGGCCCGTCACGCGGTTGACGTGGCCCATCTTGCGCCCCGGCCGCGCCTCGCCCTTGCCGTAGAGGTGAAGCGCCGCGTCGGGCTCGCGCGCGAGCGCGGGGACGCGCGCCACCTCGTCGCCGATCAGGTTTTCCATCACCACGTCGGAATGGCGCGATCCGTCGCCGAGCGGCCAGCCGGCGATGGCGCGGACGTGCTGCTCGAACTGGTCCACCGCGCAGCCTGCCTGTGTCCAGTGGCCGGAGTTGTGCACCCGCGGCGCGAATTCGTTGACGAGCAGGCCCTCGGGCGTGACGAAAATCTCCACGCCGATCACGCCGACGTAGCGCAGCCGGTCGAGGATCCGCCCGGCGAGGAGCGCGGCGTCGGTGCGCTGCGCCGCCGAGAGCCGTGCGGGCACCGTGGTCGTGCGCAGGATGCCGTCGCGGTGCACGTTCTCGCCGGGGTCATAGGCCACCGTCTCGCCCGTCAGCCCCCGCGCGGCGATGACCGAGACCTCGTGCGAGAACTCCACCCGCCGCTCGAGGATCGCGGGCGCGCCCTGCATGGCGGCGAGCGCGGCTTCCGCGTCCTCGGGCCGGTCGATGCGCGCCTGCCCCTTGCCGTCGTAGCCGAGCCGCCGCGTCTTGAGGATCGCGGGCAGGCCCACCTCTGCCATCGCCTCGGCGAGGTCGGGCGCGTCGTCCACCGCGGCGAACTCGGCGGTGGCGAGGCCCAGATCGCGCAGGAACGCCTTTTCCACCAGCCGGTCCTGGCTGACCGCGAGGGCGCGGCGCGCAGGGTACACCGGTGCCTCCGCCGTGACCGCGTCGAGGGCCGCCTCGGGGACGTTCTCGAACTCGTAGGTGACGACGGCGCAGCCGGCCGCAAAGGCCCGGAGCGCCGCGGCGTCGTCCCATCCCGCGGTCGTCACGGCATGCGCCAGATCGCCCGCCGGCGGCGCCGGCGCCGGGTCGTAGACGTGGGTGCGATAGCCCAGCCGCCCGGCCGCGACCGACAGCATCCGCCCGAGCTGTCCGCCGCCCAGCAGACCGATGACCGAGCCCTGCGGGAGCGGATCACTCATCCTGCGGGGCCTCCGGGATCGACGCGGAGAGATCGGCGCGCCAGCGCTCGAGCCGCCCGGCAAGGTCGGGATCGGAGAGCGCGAGGATCTGCGCCGCCATGAGCCCCGCGTTCACCGCGCCGGCCGCACCGATGGCCATGGTGGCCACCGGAAAGCCGCGCGGCATCTGCACGATGGAATAGAGGCTGTCGAGCCCGCCGAGCGCGCGCGTCTCCACCGGCACGCCGATCACCGGCAGCCGCGTCTTGGAGGCCATCATGCCCGGCAGATGCGCCGCGCCGCCCGCGCCCGCGACGATGACCCGGAGCCCGCGCCCGGCGGCCTCCTGTCCGTAGCGCCAGAGGCGGTCGGGCGTGCGGTGCGCCGAGACGATGCGCGCCTCGTGCGCCACGTCCAGCGCGTCGAGCGTCTCCGCCGCGCCGCGCAGGGTGGGCCAGTCCGACTGGCTGCCCATGATGATGCCGACCGATGGCTGCCCCATGCGCTCCTCCGCGTGTCTCGGCGTGCCCTACAGGATCGGGCGCGGCGGGCGCAACGCCCCGCGCTCAGGCGATCCTCTGCTCAGGCGATGATGTCGGGATAGAGCAGATCCTCGATGTAGGCGATGCGGTCCTTGAGCTGCAGCTTCTTCTTCTTGAGCCGCTGCAGCGTCAGCCGGTCGGCCGTTCCGCGGCCCTGGAGCGCGGCGATCGCCTCGTCGAGGTCGCGGTGCTCGGCCCGGTAGACCTCGAGCTCGTGGCGGAGCACCTCCTCGGATTTCATCGAGAGATCGAGCGGGATGTTCATCGCGCGCCTTCCTTTGGGGTGCGCGCAGTCTAGCGCAGCCAGCGCGCCCGGCAAAGACCTTGCGCGGGGGGCGGGGCCTGCCCATATTTCCCGTGCGCCCGGTCGCCGCAACGGGGCCGGCGCGCAAGACGGTCGCTTGTGCAAAGGACATGTCGATGAGCAAGATGGGTCTGGGGGCCTACCCCCACATGCTGGGCTTCGATCAGCTGGAACGGCTGCTCGAACGCACGGCGAAATCCGGCAACGACGGGTATCCCCCCTACAACATCGAGCAGACGTCGGACTGTTCGTGGCGCATCACGCTGGCGGTGGCCGGCTTCTCGGAACGCGATCTCTCGATCACCGTCGAGGACCGACAGCTCGTCGTGCGCGGTCGCCAGGCCGAGGAGGACGAGGCCGAGCGCGTGTTCCTGCACCGCGGAATCGCGGCGCGGCAGTTCCAGCGCAGCTTCGTGCTCGCCGATGGCGTCGAGGTGGGCGAGGCCATGATGGAGAACGGCCTGCTGCACATAGACCTCGCGCGGCAGCGGCCCGAAAGCGTCGTGCAGACGATCAGCATCAGGAAAGGGGGAGCGCAATGAACACCCGATTCGATTTCGGCGACGCGGACGAGGCGCAGATCGTCTATGTCCGCCCCGTGAAAGTCGCGGAACTGCCCGAGGAGCTGCGCGAGCAGGCCGAGGGCATCGACACGCTCTACGCGGTGCACAGCGCCGAGGGCGAGCGCCTCGCGCTTGTGCGTGACCGCAACCTCGCCTTCGTGCTGGCGCGGCAGAACGACCTTGCGCCGGTGACGGTGCACTGAACGCGGGCCGTCGCGGTCAGCGCGGCGGCCAGACACCGAAGCGGCGATGAACCGCCGCGGCGGCGGCGAAATTGGCCTCCGCGCGGGTGAGCCCGCCGACGCAGCTTCTTTGCAGCTCCGGCCCCGGCAGCACGCGCGCTGTGCAGGCCGCGCGCGCCGCCGGGCGCAGGAGGATCGGCAGGCCCTCGGCCGCGAACACGCCCGAGAGCCAGACGTCGTCCACCGCCCAGGCCTCGGGCGGGATGTCCTCCGCCAAGGGCGGCAGCATCCCGGGGCGGATGGCGACACCTGCGAAGCCCATGGCCACGTCGGTCTCGCCGTCCGGGGGCCGGTCGGGCCGGCGCCGCAGCGCCTCTGCCGAGAACCCCGCGCCGGCGCGCACCGCCGTCTCCGGCCCCTCCGTCAGCGCGGCGAGCCAGCCGGGCCCGTAGATCCAGTCGTCGTCGCAGTAGACCAGCACCGCCTCCGTCCCGGCGAGCGCCCGCGCGGGCGCGAGCGCCTTGGTCGCGGGGCCGAGATCCTCGTCGCTCCAGAGCAGCTCGACACCGGCGGGCAGGGTGGGCGGCGTGACCGGACCGGGAAACCGGCGGTAGCGCCGCGGCAGGCAGAGAAGCACCCGATCGGGCCGCGGCCGCTGGCCGAGGATCGACGCGAGCGTCGGTCGCAAATGCGGCAGCCGCGGCGGAATCGAGGTCAGCGCGACGACGCGCACCCGGTTCAGCCGGCGATCAGGCCCATGCTCTCGAGCTTCAGCAGCACCTGGTGGGCGCAGTTGTCCACGTCCTGCCCCTCGGTATCGACGCGAAGCTCCGGGGTCTCCGGCTCGTCGTAGGGATCGGAGATGCCGGTGAACTCCTTGATCTTGCCCTCGCGCGCCATCTTGTAGAGACCCTTGCGGTCGCGGCGCTCGCATTCCTCGAGGCTGGTGGCGACATGCACCTCGACGAAGGCGCCGTAGTGCTCGATCATCTCGCGCACGGTGCGGCGCGTCGTGGCATAGGGCGCGATGGGCGCGCAGATGGCGATGCCGCCGTTCTTGGTGATCTCCGAGGCGACGAAACCGATCCGCTGGATGTTGAGATCGCGGTGCGTCTTCGAGAAACCGAGCTCCGAGGAGAGATGCTTGCGCACCACGTCCCCGTCGAGCAGCGTCACCGGCCGGTCGCCCATTTCCATCAGCTTGATGAGGAGCGCGTTGGCGATGGTGGACTTGCCCGAGCCCGACAGCCCCGTGAAGAACACGGTGAAGCCCTGCTGCGCGCGCGGCGGATAGCGCCGGCGCAGTTCCGCCACCACCTCGGGGAAGGAAAACCACTCCGGCACCTCGAGCCCTTCGCGCAGGCGGCGGCGGAGTTCGGTGCCCGAGATGTTGAGGACGGTCGCGCCCTCCTCGATCTCGTCGGCGGCCTCGTATTGCGCGCGCTCCTGCACGTAGACCATGTGCTTGAAATCGACCATTTCGATGCCGATCTCGTCCTGGTGCGCGCGGAAGAGCTCCTGCGCGTCGTAGGGACCGTAGAAATCCTCGCCCGCGCTGTTCTTGCCGGGGCCGGCATGGTCGCGGCCGACGATGAAGTGGGTGCAGCCGTGGTTGCGCCGGATGAGCCCGTGCCAGACCGCCTCGCGCGGGCCGGCCATCCGCATCGCGAGATTCAGCAGCGACATGGTCGTCGTCGCGGCCGGGTACTTGTCCATCACGGCCTGGTAGCAGCGCACGCGCGTGAAATGGTCCACGTCGCCGGGCTTCGTCATGCCGACGACGGGATGGATCAGAAGATTCGCCTGCGCCTCGCGCGCGGCGCGGAAGGTGAGCTCCTGGTGCGCGCGGTGGAGCGGGTTGCGCGTCTGGAAGGCGACGACCCGGCGCCAGCCGAGCTTGCGGAAGCGCGCGCGCAGCTCGTTCGGCGTGTCCCGCCGGGCCTTGAAGTCGTAATGCACAGGCGGCTGGATCCCCACCACCGGCCCGCCGAGATAGACCCGGCCGGCCGTGGTGTGCAGGTAGTTCACCGCCGGATGCGCGGAGTCGTCCGCGCCGAACACCTTTTCCGCCTCGCGGGCCTTGTCCGGCACCCATTTGTCGCTGACCGTCATCGTGGCGAGGATCACGCCCTCCTGGTCGCGCAGCGCGATGTCCTGTCCGACCTCGACCTTTTCCGCGAAATCCTCGGAGACGTCGAGTGTGACCGGCATCGGCCAGAGCGTGCCGTCGGCGAGCCGCATTCCCTCGACGACGGAGTGGTAATCCGCCTCCGACAGGAAGCCTTTCAGCGGGTGAAAGCCGCCGTTCATCAGAAGTTCCAGATCGCAGATCTGGCGCGGGGTGAGATCCCAGCTTACGAGATCCGCGGCCTCGGCCTTCAGCTTCTGGGCGCTTTCCGACGAGACGTAGAGTTCGGGCAGGGGGGCGAGGTTTTCGGTCATGACAAGGCTTTCAGTGCGCGGCGGCCGCCGGACGTAAATCGGATGCGCACCCATTGTATCGACCGTTGACCGGATGCAAGGGTGTCCTCCCCGGGTGTTGCCGGCCGGTCACGGCCGGCGCCCGTGGGCTCACTCGGCGGCCTGCGCGCCCTCCGCGACGCCGAGCTCGGCGAGGAACTTCTCCGCGTCCAGCGCGGCCATGCAGCCCATGCCGGCGCTCGTCACCGCCTGACGGTAGACGTGATCGGTAATGTCGCCCGCGGCGAAGACGCCCGGCACCGAGGTGCGCGTGGTGCCCGGCTCGACCTTGACGTAGCCGCCGTGATGCGTCTCGAGCCGGTCCTTGACGAGTTCGTTGGCCGGTGCGTGTCCGATCGCGATGAAAACGCCCTTGCAGGCGATCTCGCTCACCGCGCCGGTGCGCACGTCCTTGACGCGCACGCCCTCGACGCCGAGCGGATCCTCGGTGCCCACCACCTCGTCGAGGGCGTGGAACCAGAGCGTCTCGATCTTCGGGTTGTTGAACAGGCGGTCCTGCAACACCTTCTCGGCGCGCAACTCGTCGCGGCGGTGGATCAGCGTGACCTTCGAGGCGAAATTGGTCAGGAACAGCGCCTCCTCGACGGCGGTGTTTCCGCCGCCCACCACGACGATCTCCTGCCCGCGGTAGAAGAAGCCGTCGCAGGTCGCGCAGGCCGAAACGCCGAACCCCTTGAACTTCTCCTCCGAGGGCAGGCCGAGCCACTTCGCCCGCGCCCCGGTGGCGAGGATCACGGCGTCGGCGGTGTAGGTGGTGCCGCTGTCGCCCGTGGCCGTGAACGGCCGGGCGTCGAGGTCGAGCGCGGTGATGATGTCGCTCTCGATCGTGCAGCCCACCGCGCGCGCATGCGCTTCCATCCGCACCATCAGGTCGGGGCCCTGCACCTCGGTGTCGCCGGGCCAGTTCTCGACCTCGGTGGTGGTCGTCAGCTGCCCGCCGGGTTCGATCCCCTGCACGAGGAGCGGCTCGAGCATGGCGCGCGCGGCGTAGACGCCCGCGGTGTAGCCCGCCGGGCCGGAGCCGATGATCAGAAGCCTGGTGTGCCGTGTCTCGCCCATGACGCTCTCCACAATATTCCGGCTCCAGCATATATGCGATGCGCCCCGGCGGAGAAAGGCCCGTGGACGCGGCGTTCCGGCGCGGGCCGGCTTAAGAAAATTGCGCGCGCGTGAAACTTTATTGCGCGCGCCGCGCTCGTTGCTATAAGACCCGCAATCCCAGGGGAGACATGGATGCCGTCGTCGCGCCTCGATCCGATCGACCGGAAGATTCTCGCGGAGCTTCAGGCCGACGGCCGCATGACCAACGTCGAGCTGGCGCGGCGCGTCGGCATCTCGGCGCCGCCCTGCCTGCGGCGCGTCCGCACCCTCGAGGAGCAGGGCTACATCAAGGGGTATCATGCGCGCGTCGACGCGCATGAACTCGGCTTCGAGGTGCAGGTCTTCGTGATGGTCGGCCTCGTCAGCCAGGCCGAGGCCGATCTGGTCGCCTTCGAGGAGCGCTGCCGCGCCTGGCCGCTCGTGCGCGAGTGCCACATGCTCAACGGCGAGGTGGACTTCATCCTGAAGTGCGTCGCGCCCGACCTCTCGACCTTCCAGAGCTTCCTGACGTCGGACCTGACCGCGGCCGAGAACGTGGCCAGCGTCAAGACCTCGCTCGTGATCCGCGCCGCCAAGCAGGAGCCGGGCGTACCCTTCGACGTTCTGGAACACCGGCTGGGCCGCTCGGCCTGAGCCTCAGGCGGCGGTGAGCCGCGCCAGCGTCTCGCCCGACACCCTTGGCCAGCCGAGCGGGCCGAAGCCGGCAAACTCCGTCAGATGCGGAAAAAGCGCGAGGAATCGCGCGCGAAGCTCCGGCTCCAGTATCTCGTCCGCGCGCAGGCCCGGGTGGAAACTCTCCAGCAGGATCCCGCCCGCGTCGAAGACCGTGTGGCGTTCCGTCAGCAGGTGATAGACCTGCACCGGACGCGGCGGCGCGACGGCGATCACGCCCTCGCCGTCGCGGAAATCCCGCAGCGGCGTCAGCACCTCCGACGCGCCGCTGATCTGCCGGAGCGCCGGCTGTGCGTGCAGGCGCCGCGCCCCCGGCCCGGCAAGAAGATCCGCCTCCGGCCGGCCCGGGCCGAAGGCGTCCGGCATCACGCGGGTGAGGGGGGGCGGACCATCTGCGTCGGGCGCGATCTGCATGCCGCCGATCCAGAGGATGGTCGCCGCGCACCCGCCCGGCCCGATCAGCGCATCGCCGGGCATCAGGTCCTCGACCGCGACGGGGCCCGCGGTGGTCCGCACGATCGTGCCCCGCGCCATCGCGCCGGCTGCATCGAGAAACAGGGGATGATCCGGAACGACATGCCGGCGGGTCTCCGTCCCCCCGTCGGCCCGCAGAGAGGCGGCCTCGATGACACGCGCGAGAGAGGTGTCGCGCCGAGGCCGCCTGTCTGGCTGAGCAAACCGGCCAAGATCGGCCAGTCCGGTAAAACATGTGTCCGCGGGCGGGTCGCGGCGGGGCAGCATGGTCATGTGAACACCCGTGAAGGTCGGTCACATCCGCGCCGGCCCCCACCAGCGCCGCAGACGGACAAGTCGATTTTGCCCTTGTCGAGGCTCAGTTAAGCCAGATTTCCACATTGCTGTCAAAGAAATGCGACCATTGTGGTCGATCGGTGGCCGATCGCCACGCAATCGGCGCGATTGTTCGCTGTTTGTTGCGCGGACTGCGCGCGATCCGGGCGGGCGCCTTCGAATCGCCGAATGCTCCGGGGCACGGTGGCGGCTGTGCCGTCCTTGCCGCTGCGCCGGCACGCCAGGTTCAGGCAAGGGGCGCCTCGCCCGCAGGGCCAGCGTCGTCCCGGTGTGCCGGCATCACCTGCACCGCCTGTCTCCTGTCGCAACCGGGGGCAGGGGGAGCGGCTGCCGAATGCGCGCGTGGTATCCGCTGCCGCGCGGCTCAGAGCCGGATCGCCGACAGCAGGCGGCCGTAGTCGGCTTCTCCCGCATGGGTCGCCCGCCGGAAGGAGTAGAAGCGCGCCGGGTCGGCATAGGTGCATTGCCCGATCCATTCGGCGCGTCCGACGCCGGCTTCCCGGAGCCGCGCGAGCCCGTAGCCCGGAAGATCGAACTGCGACCGATCGCCGTGCCCCGGGGCGAAGAAGCGCGCGTTTTCCGGGGCGTCGGCGAGGAAGGTCGCCATGACCTCCGGCCCCACCTCGTAGGCGGACTGGCTGATCGCCGGGCCGATCACGGCGGTGACGCGCCCCGCCTCGGCGCCGAGCTCGGCCATGCGCGCAAGCGTCGCTTCCAGCACGCCGGCGCGCGCGCCGCGCCAGCCGGCGTGCGCCGCGCCGATCACGCCGGCCTCGGGGTCGGCGAAAAGCACCGGCATGCAATCGGCCGTCAGCACACCGAGGGCGAGCCCCGGCGTCGCCGTCGCCATGCCGTCGGCGCGCGGGCGAGTCGCGGGCGGCGTGTCGAGGGCGACCGCCTCGGCCGAGTGGATCTGGTGGAGCGTCACGAGCTGCTCCGGCGCGACGCCGAGCGCCTCGGCCGCCCGCGACCGGTTCAGCGCGACGATCTCCGCCTGGTCGGAGGAGCCGGGGCCGCAGTTCAGCCCTGCGAAGACGCCGGAAGACGCGCCCCCCCGCCGGGAGAAGAACCCGTGGTGCAGCGGCGCGAGCGCGTCGGCGGTGATGACCTCCAGCGTCATGGGTCCACTCCGGGGGGCGGCGGGGCGCCCTCGGGATGAAGGGCGAGACACTTGAAGAGCGTCCCCATCTCTTCCGGGTGCGTCAACCGGCGATGGGCCGTGACGTGGCGCGCGCGCGCTTCACCGGCGAGCCCCTCGGCGAGGCGCTGCGCCCGTGCCGTGATGCCGAGCCGCTCCAGAAAGACGCCCTGCGGCGTGAGGCCCGCGTGCGCGCAGGGCGCAGCCCGCGCGATCGCCTCGAAATCGACATGCGCGGTCAGATCGGCGTCGCCGGGCGCGGCGAAGGGATCGGCATATGCATGCCCCTGCACCGCCTGGAAGGTATCGCCGCGCGACCGCCAGTCGCCGTAGTCGAGGATCAGCGCCGCGCCCCCGTTCCGCGCGATCCGCGCGCCGATCTCGGCGGCGATGCCCGGGGCGGCGGCGCAGACCTCGACCACGTCGCCCGGCGCCGTGTCGGCGAGGCGATCGTCGAGTGCGGGCTGCGGCGCCGGCCCGGCGAGTCCGAGCGTGAGGCGCCCCTCCGAAAGGCCGACGCGCCGTTCCTGCCACATCGCGCCCTCGGCGCGCTGAAACTGCCGGATGGGGAGCGCGTCGAAGAACTCGTTCGCGACCAGAAAGAGCGGACGGTCCGCCGGCAGTCCGCCCACCGCGTCATGCCAGACGACCGCGCGGTCGCCCAGGGTCTCCCGCTGGCGCGCGCGGAGCGCGGGCGAGGCTTCCACCAGGTGGAAGCCGGCCGCGTCGAGAAACCCCGGCACCGCCGCGACCGCCCGCAGCATGTCGGCCATCAGCGTGCCCCGCCCCGGCCCGAGCTCGGCAAGGGTGATCCCTTCGGGCGCGCCCTGATCCAGCCAGGCCTGCCCCAGCGCGAGGCCCAGCATCTCGCCGAACATCTGGCTGATCTCGGGCGCGGTGGTGAAATCGCCCGCCCGGCCCAGCGGGTCGCGCGTCGCGTAGTAACCGTGCTCGGGATGCCAGAGGCACTCGGTCATGTAGTCGGAGAGCGACAGCGGGCCCTCCTGCGCGATCCGGGCTTCGAGACGCTCGCCGAGCGGGGTCATGCGCGCGCCGCGCTGCCTCGGCGCACCGCCCAGAGCGCGAGCGCGAGGCCGCCCGCGAGCATCGGAAGCGACAGGATCTGTCCCATGGTCAGGCCGACGCCGTCCACATGCCACGCGAGGCCGAGTGGATTGCCCTCGGAGACGAACTGCGGGTCGGGCTGGCGCACGAATTCCACGAGAAAGCGGGCGAGGCCGTAGCCGGAGAGAAAGACGCCCGTGACGAGGCCGGGCCGCGCGAAGGCGCCGCGCCGCCAGGCAAGCCAGATCAGAACCGCGCCCAGCGCCACGCCCTCGAGCGCCGCTTCGTAGAGCTGCGAGGGATGGCGCGCGCAGAGTTCGCCCACCGGCTGCCCGCAGGCCTGCGCGAGCCGGCCCGGAAAGATCACGCCCCACGGCAGGTCGGTGGGCCGCCCCCAGAGCTCGGCGTTGATGAAATTGGCGATCCGGCCGAGGAGCAGCCCGGGCGGCGTCGCCAGCGCCATCACGTCGGCCGCGCGCAGCGGCGCGACGCCCGTGCGCCAGCACCAGAGGAGCGCGGCGATCGCCACGCCGAGGAAGCCGCCGTGGAAGGCCATGCCGCCCTGCCAGAGCATCGGGATCTCGGCGGGGTTCGCCAGGTAGTAGTCGGGCCGGTAGAAGAGCACGAAGCCGAGCCGCCCGCCGAGGATCACGCCGAGGATCACCCATGTGAGCAGGTCGTCCACCTGCTCCGCGGTCATCGGCGCCTGCCCGCCGGGCCAGAGCCGCGGGCGGTTCACCGCCATCACGGCGAGGCGCCAGCCGAGCAGGATGCCCACGATATAGGCAAGCGCATACCACCGCAGCGCGAACTGCACGCCGAACACCTCGATCGAGAAAAGCTCGGGGGAGATATCGGGAAAGGGGATCGCGGCCAGCATGACGCCTCAGGTGCCCTGTGTCGCCCGCGCCGTCAAGCGAGGCGCCCCGGCAGGGGCCGCGCGCCGCCGATCGGCCCCGCCGGGCCGCTTCGCCTTGAGCGCAGGCCCTCGGCGGGCCATATGGGCAGGGAAGGTAACACCGGAGAGACAGATGCAGTCCCGCAGCAAGGTTTTCGACGACATGTCGCAGCTCATGACCAACGCCATGGGCGTCGCGCAGGGCGCGCGCGAGGAGGCGCAGACGGCGATGAACTCGATGATCGACCGCTGGCTCGCGGAGCGCGACTTCGTGACGCGCGAAGAGTTCGACGCCGTCCGGGCCATGGCGCAGAAGGCGCGCGAGGAGAACGAGGCGCTGAAGGCGCGCATCGAGGCGCTCGAGGCGAAACTGGCCGAGTGAGCCTCAGCGGTCGTCGGGCCGGGCGAGGGTGAAGACCTCGTCCACCCGCGTGTAGTCGCGATAGCCCATCCGCGCGAGCGGCCTGTAGCGCGTGGCGTCCAGAAGGCCGTTCACCAGCAGATCGTCGCGCAGGTGAACGCCGACGACCTCGCCGAAGACGACGTGGTTCGCCGGGCCGGGCAGACGTTCGATCCGGGTCAGCCGGCACTCGAGCGCGGCCGGCGCGCCCGCGACGCGGGCGCAGTCGATCGCGTCGCAGGGCGTCTCGGCGACCCCGGCATGCGCGAACTCGTCCACCTCCCTTGGCAGGGTCTCGGAACTCGCGTTCATGGCGTCGCGCATCGCGTATTCGACGATATTGACGCAGAAGACGCCGGTGTCGCGGATGTTGGCGACGCTGTCCTTGGCGTCGCCCTGATCCGGCTTCGCCCCCGTCGAGGCGAACATGATCTGTGGCGGCACATAGGCCACGGCATTGAAGAAGGAGTAGGGCGCAAGGTTGTTCAGCCCCTCCCGGTCGCGGCTCGACACCCAGGCGATGGGCCGTGGCGTCACCACGGCGTTGAACGGACTGTGCGGCAGCCCGTGGCCGTCCTCCGGGCGATAGAACATGGCGCGGGACTCCCTCTCGTCGCGGGACGGCCTAACGCGCCGGGCGCCCCGGCGCCACCCGTCGTCCCCTGCGCCCGCGCAGGGCGGCTGTGCGCCGGCCCCGCGCGACGGCCGCTGAAAGGGGCCGTGTCGCCCTCCCGGAGCCTTCGGGCCGGGATGATGGACCGGCGGAGCCGGGGCGGCGCTTGCTGTGCCGGGCCCTGCCGGGCCGCAAGGCCCGGTCACCCCTCGCGCTGCGCCTTCTCGTCGAGGCCCGAGGTGCCGGCGCGGCGGTCGAGTTCGGCGAGCACCTCGTCGAGCGCGATGCCGCGCGCCTGAAGCATCACGAGCAGGTGGTAGAGCACGTCCGCGGCCTCGGCCGTCAGGCGGGCCCGGTCGCCCTTCACCGCCTCGATCACCGCCTCGATGGCTTCCTCGCCGAATTTCTCGGCGCATTTCTCGGGCCCCTTGTCGAGGAGCTTCGCGGTCCAGGAGCTTTCGGCGTCCGCCGCCGCGCGCGCGGCGATCGTGCCGGCCAGCCGGTCCAGCGCGTTCATGCCGGCCTCACGGGGAGGCCGGCCGCGGCCATGTGTGCCTTGGCCTCGGCGATGGAAAAGGTGCCGAAGTGAAAGATGGAGGCCGCGAGCACGGCGCTCGCGCCGCCCTCGGTCACGCCCGCCACGAGGTGATCCAGCGTGCCGACGCCGCCCGAGGCGATGACCGGGATGCCGACCCGGTCGACGACGGCCCGCGTGAGGTCGAGGTCGAAGCCCGCCTTCGTGCCGTCCCGGTCCATCGAGGTCAGCAGGATCTCGCCCGCGCCCTCGCGTTCGACCTGCGCGGCGAACTCCACCGCGTCCACCCCGGTTTCCCGCCGCCCGCCGTGGGTGAAGATCTCCCACTTGCCCGGCCCGACCCGCTTGGCGTCGATGGCCACCACGATGCACTGGCTGCCGAAACGGTCGGCAGCGCGCGCCACCACCGTCGGGTCGGCCACCGCGGCGGAATTGAAGCTCACCTTGTCGGCGCCGGCGAGCAGCAGCGCGCGCACGTCCTCGGCGCTCTTGACGCCGCCGCCCACGGTCAGCGGCATGAAGCAGTGTTCCGCCGTGCGGCGCACCACGTCGAACATGGTGCCCCGGTTCTCGTGGGTGGCGTTGATGTCCAGAAAGCAGAGCTCGTCGGCGCCGGCGGCGTCATAGGCGATCGCGGCCTCCACCGGGTCGCCCGCGTCCACCAGGTCGACGAAGTTCACGCCCTTGACGACGCGGCCGTCGGCCACGTCGAGGCAGGGAACGAGACGGGTCTTGAGCATCGCGGCGTCCTTTTGCTCCCCCTGTGCCACGCCGCCCCGGGCGACGCCAGTCCCTGCGCTTCGGTCCTTCTTCTTGGTCAGAAATATCCCGGGGGAGTCGGCGAAGCCGACGGGGGC
>NZ_JAWLFS010000253.1:0-4096 GCF_041685465.1 Rhodosalinus sp.
GCGAGAGCGCGCAGGAGAAGGTCGAGATCCTGACCGCGGCCGGGATCACCGTCGCCCCGCACCCCTCCGCCATGGGCGAGACGGTGGCGCGGATGCTGGGCCGACGCGATGCTGCGTGATGCGTGAGCCGAACGGTCTTCTGTCCGGATCAAGGGCGTCTCTACGGCAGAGCATGGTCCAGAGGACGGTGCCGCCACGGCGCGCGCCGGCGACGACCGCCTGGCAACGGCATGTCCCGCGCGTCGCATTCGGTCGCAGATGACTGCGTGAGGTCCCTGTCGCCGTTCTGCGCGCCCCCGGCCGCGCGTCTTGCCGGACTGTCGGAGCACCGGGGCCGGGCTTGCGGCGAAGGCCAGAGCATGGGCCGATCCGAAGCCGTGAGCGTCGCACGCGCAGGCAAGGCTCCTTGCCGCCAGCACCTCCGATCGTGGACCGTGCTTCGGTGCACGCGTTCCGCGGCGCAGGCATGGCCCGGGCCGTCGACACCGCGCCGACGGAAAACCCGCGTCGCCGCATCGCGACCGCCCCTCAGGCCAGGGGTGACCGGTCTTCCCGGCGCAGGCCGTCGCGGACGACACCGGAACGCGTACGCCTAACGAGGACGGTGGCGTCGTCAAGGGGACGGCTTCCACGATGGCTGCGCGCGGCGGCCATGCCCGGCCGAGACAGGGTGTTCCCGCGTCCACCTCCCACCGGTCGGCCCGGCTCGCACCCGCGCGGGCCGTAGACGAGCACACCGGCACACCGGGATCGGGCGCGGCGGTGAGGCGCAAGGTCGCGGCGCCCATCCGGCGATTGCGGCGGCACTGCGCCGGGCTGTAAGTCCTTCGCCGACGCCACTTCCTCGCCCCCCGCAAGAGGCCGGGGCGACGACGCCGCGAAAGGGCTTGCCATGACCGGAATTTCCCAGATCGCCAAGACCTCGGCCGCCGCAGGGGAGGCACGGCGATGCAGGTGACGCACGACCGCGCCCCCGCCCGGCGCCCGGGCGAGCCCCTCGTCGCGCGGCTCGCCTGCCTCGCGGCGCAGCCCGTGCTCGCACGCGTCGTCCGCCGGATCGCCGAACGCCACCCCTCGCTCTTCGCGCGGCTCGGGCCGCATCAGGCGACGGATTTCCTGATCGACCCGGTGGAGCTGCCCTTCGCGCTGCACCTGCGGCCCGACCCGGAGGCGCTCGTCTTCCGGGCCGTGCCGCGGGACGCCGCGCCGCGGCCCGGGGCGACGATCCGCGGCAGGTTCATGCTGCTGCTCGAACTGATCGACGCCGAGGAGGACGGCGACGCGGCCTTCTTCTCGCGCGATCTGGAGGTGACCGGCGACACCGAGGCGGTCGTGCGGCTCCGCAACGCGCTCGACGACATGGACGGCTCGCTCGCCGAGGAGACGGCGGCGATGTTCGGGCCGCCGGGCCGCGCCATCCTCGCGAAGCTGCGCCGCGGCTATCTCACCGAGACCGAAAGACAGGAGGCCCCATGAGCCTTGCCGAGCTGATCTGCCCCGCGGGCACGCCCGCGGCCCTGCGCACCGCCGTGGACGCGGGCGCCGACGCCGTCTACTGCGGCTTTCAGGACGCCACGAACGCGCGCAACTTCCCCGGCCTCAACTTCACGCCGGAGGAGCTGCAGGACGCGGTGGTCTACGCCCACATGCGCGGCGCGAAGGTGCTGCTCGCGCTGAACACCTACCCGCCGGCGGGCCGCGTGGACCTCTGGCGCGAGGCCGCGGACGCCGGCGCGCGCATCGGCGTCGACGCCTTCATCGTCGCGGACATGGGCGTGGCCGACTACATCGCGCGCACCCATCCGCAGGTGCGGCTGCATCTCTCGGTGCAGGCGGCGGCCTCCAGCCCCGAGGCGATCCGCTATTACTGCGACCACTTCGGGGTGAAGCGCGTGGTGCTGCCGCGCATCCTGACCATCGCGGAGATCCGCGAGCTCCGGAAGGAGATCCCCTGCGAGATCGAGACCTTCATCTTCGGCAACCACGGGCTGATGGTGGAGGGCCGCTGCAGCCTGACGAACTACCTGACGGGGCAGTCCACCAACATGGACGGCGTCTGTTCGCCCGCCTCGGACGTGGAATACGTGCGCGGCGCGGACGGCTCGCTGTCCTCGCAGCTCGCGGGCTTCACCATCGACCGCTTCGGCGCGGAGGAGAAGGCGGGCTATCCGACCATCTGCAAGGGTCGCTACGCCGCGCCGCACCGGCCCGAGGGCTACTACGCCTTCGAGGAGCCGGTCAGCCTGAACCTCTCGCGGCTGCTGCCCGAGTTGATCGAGGCGGGCGTGCACGCCTTCAAGATCGAGGGGCGGCAGCGGTCGAAGAGCTACGTGCGGGGCGTGGTGCGCGCCTTCCGGGCGGCGGTGGACGATATCCGGGCGGGACGAGAGGCCAACATGGCCGATCTGATCGCCCTGACCGAAGGGCAGAAACAGACCCAGGGTGCCTTCGAGACCAAGAAATGGCGGTGACAGAGATGACGAAACTGACGCTGGGGCCGATCGCCTATCACTGGTCCGCCGAGACGCGGCGCGACTTCTACGCCCGCATCGCCGACGAGGCGCCCGTCGACGAGGTCTATCTCGGCGAGGTGATCTGCTCGAAGCGCACGCCCTTCCACGAGCCGGACCTGCCGGCGACGATCGAGCGGCTGGAACGCGCGGGCAAGACGGTGATCGTCTCCTCGCTCGCCGAGGTGATGCTCAAGCGCGAGCGAAAGGCGACCGCGGATCTCGCCGCCATGGAGCGCCCCGAGATCGAGGTCAACAATGCCGCCGGCCTCTTCGAGCGGGGCGCGCACCCGCACCGCATCGGCCCCTTCATGAACGCCTACAACGAGGCGACGATCGACTGGATGGCAGGACAGGGCGCGACGCATGTCTGCCTGCCGCCCGAGATGCCGGCCGAGGCGATCGCCGCGGCGGCCGAGGCGGCGGGCAAGCTCGGCCTCGGCGTCGAGGTGCAGGTCTTCGGCCGCGCCTCGCTCGCCGTCTCGGCGCGCTGCTACCACGCGCGCTCGCACGGGCGCACCAAGGACAACTGCCAGTTCGTCTGCGAGGCGGACCCCGACGGCATGCCGCTGTCCACGCGCGACGACACACCGATCCTGCGCGTCAACGGCATCCAGACCCAGTCGGAAAGCTACGTCGACCTTCTGCCCGAGACGGGGCGGCTGATCGCCGACGGCGTCACCCATCTGCGGCTGATGCCACAGGCGGCCGACATGGTCGCGGTGGCCTCGGTGTTCCGGCAGGTGCTGGACGGCGCGCTCGAGGTGGCCGAGGCGGATGCGCGTCTCGCCGCGCTCTGCGAGGGAACGGGGCTCGCCAACGGCTTCTACCACGGCACGGCCGGCTACCGCCGGATCGCCATGGCCGCCCCGGCCTGACCGCTGGATCTCGGGGGCCGGGGCATCGGCGACGTCATCGCCGCTGCGCCGGCGCACGAGGTGCCGGTGCGCCGCGGCCGGCACCGCCGGGCCCGTGACGTTCTCGACGCATCTGCGGGGGCGCCGTGGCTCCGAAACCTTCCAACCTTCGCCATCGCGCGCCTGCGAAGGACACGTGCCGCCTCGTCTCGGCGTGCCGCCAGTCATGGTCGCGACGAAGACAGCCGCCGCGAACCCGGCAAGGCTCTGCCCGAGGCCGTGTCCGCAAGGCGGGGCCGGTCGTATGCGGATCCCGGCGCTCTTGTCCCGACCGTGAAGACCCAGCGCTGGCAGCACCAGCAACCACTGTCTGGACATTGAAATCACGATGGTGGGCGACCCAGGAATCGAACCTGGCATGGGTCTCCCCGGCGGATTTACAGTCCGCTGCCGCACCTTGCAGCTCGTCGCCCGACCGTCGGGCCATGGCCCGGATCGTGCCGCGCGAACTATCCGCGCGCCGCAGTGGCGTCAACGGGAAAATCCCTTGCAGGGGCGCGTCGGGGCGCCCATTCTCCCCCGGGTTCGGCCCGGGAGCGCGCGAATGGCCAGAAAGCCGGCATGGGTGATCGAGAAGGAGCGCGGCAGGCGCGCCGCGGCAGCGGAGACCGTCTGGCTCTTCGGGCTGCACGCGGTGCGCGACGCGCTTCTGAACCCGCGGCGCGACCG
>NZ_JAWLFS010000254.1:0-4096 GCF_041685465.1 Rhodosalinus sp.
CGCCATCGTGGGCAGCCAGCCCTTCGGCGGCGAGGGGCTGTCGGGCACCGGCCCCAAGGCCGGCGGGCCGCACTACCTGCCGCGCTTCACGCGGGCCGAGGCGCCTGTGCGGGGCACAGCTTGGCAGGCGGAAGCTGACCTGAATGCACTGAACCGCGCACTGGCCGAGGCCGCAGCCGGGGACGCGTCGCGGCGCACCGAGACGCTGCCCGGCCCGACGGGCGAATCGAACCGCTTTTCCACGCTTCCCCGGCGCCCGGCGCTCTGTCTCGGCCCCGGTGCGGAGTGCGCGGCGGCGCAGGCGCAGGCGGTGCGTGACCTCGGTGGCATCGCGGTCGAAGCCGCGGGGCGGATCGCGCCGGAGGCGCTCACGCGGCTCGACGGGCTCTCGGTCGTGCTCTGGTGGGGTGACGCCGAAACCGCCCGGGCGCTCGACCGCGCGCTCGCCGCGCGCGAGGGGCCGCTCCTGCCGCTCGTTACCGGCCGGCCCGATCCGGCGCATGTGCTGACCGAGCGCCACCTCTGCGTCGACACCACCGCCGCAGGCGGCAACGCCGCGCTCCTCGCCGGCGCGTCTTAGGGCGCGCGGCGTCCCCGGGCGACCCCGTGGCGCAGGCGCTCGTGGTGGCGCGACGCCGTGGCCGGCTCACCTGCACGTCACGGCCGCGACCCGTTGTCCTTGCGGTGTCGCCATGCCGGTGCCCGATCCCGTCGGCCCGCGGATCTCGCGGAGGGCACGTGCAGGGGCCTCCATGCGCCCGCCGCTTCGATCAGCTTGCATGCGCGGGGCCGAGTGAGGTCGAGCCAGCCGGTCGATGGCCCGGCGTGGCGAGGATCACGCCGCGCCCGTGGCCTGTCCCGGCATCGACGGGGTGGCATCCGGAGACCGCGATGATCTGCCGCCCGTCACCGCGTCACCACCGCCCGCGTCGCCCGGGCCAGTGCCCTGTCGTCCTGTCCGCCGGCGGCTGGTCCATCCGGCGGCAAACCGTCAGAGGGGACCCGACGGTGCAGATGGTGGGCTGCCGGCCGCGATGCTCACCTTGATCAACGGCGCCTGACTGACCCTTTCGCACCGGCTCGCGGGGTCGCGCCCGTGCTCTGCGGGCCGGGTGGGCCGCTCAGGGGACCGGTGTCCCGTCGAGGGGCGGCTTGACCCGCAGCGGGCAGCCGGAGACGCAGAGCCAGACGTCGTCGCTCGCCGCCGCGACGGACTGGTTCAGGAAGCCGGCCGCATCGCGGAAATCGCGCGCGAGCCGGTTCTCCGGCACGATCCCGGAGCCGACCTCGTTGGTCACGACGACGACCGGGGCCGCCTGATCCGCCAGCGCCGCGACGAGGCGATCCGCCTCGCTTCGCCAGTCGCGTTCGGCCAGCAGGATGTTCGACAGCCAGAGCGTCAGGCAGTCGACGAGGCGCGGGCGGTCCCCGTCGGTCCGGGCCAGGGCGTCCACGAGATCGAGCGGCTCGGCATGGGTCGCCCACTCGGGGCCGCGGCGCTGCTGGTGGTGTGCGATGCGGTCCGCCATTTCCGCGTCGAAGGCCTGCGCCGTGGCGATGTAGACGGCCGGCCGGCCGAGCCCGAGCGTCATGCGCTCGGCCAGTGCGCTCTTGCCCGAGCGCGCGCCGCCGGTGATCAGGATCGACTTTGCCATGGCCATGTGAGATGGCAGTTTCCCGTGTCGAGAGGAAGACCCGATTGAACGGTGCGCCCAGGGTTCCGCATGCCGAGTGCAGACGCACCGCGACCGTGGCGGGGCATTTCGGTGAATGGGTGCAGGGCCGGCTCGGCCCCGCCGGGCCGCTGGTTCTGGTCACCGTTGCCTGTCGCGCGTTGAGCGTGCGGGCGCTGCGCGAGGGCGATGGTCCCCTGCGGCTGCGTCAGGACCCGGACATCCTGACCGAGGGCCGGGCCTGGCAGCTTCTGTCGCGTCTGGGCATGCCGCCGGGCCGCTTCGCGCTGGCGGCGTCGATGCCTCCCGGCGGCGGGGCCGGGGCATCGACGGCGGCGCTCGTGGCGCTGGCGCGCGCCGCCGGCGGGGACTGCCCGGAGCTCGCCGCTGCCTGCCTCGCGGTCGAGGGCGCCTCCGATCCGCTGATGTTGCCGCAACCGGACGCCGTCCTCTGGGAGCCGCGGGCGGCGCGTATCCGCGGCGCGCTCGCCCCCCTGCCGCGTGTCGAGATCGTCGGCGGGTTCCTCGGGCCGGGCGAAGCCACGGACCCGGGGGACCGCGCCTTTCCGGATATCGCCGATCTCGTGCCCGGATTGCAGAGGGCCGGCACGCCGGCGGCGCTCGCCCGGATCGCCTCGGAGTCGGCCCGGCGCTGCACGGCGCTGCGCGGGCCGGCGGACGACCCGACCGAGCGGCTTGCGCGGGATCTGGGCGCGCTGGGCTACCTGCGCGCGCATACCGGATCGGCGCGGGGCCTGATCTTCGCGCCCGGGACGGTCCCGGAGCGGGCGGAGGCCGCGCTGCACGGTGCGGGCTTCGCACGGGTTCTGCGCTTCGCGTCGGGGGGACGGGGATGAGTTTCGCAGGGGCGATGCTGGTGGCCTGCCTGATCGATGCCGCCATCGGCTGGCCGGGTGGGCTCTACCGGCGCATCGGGCATCCCGTGGTCTGGATCGGCGCCGGGATCACGGCGCTCGAGCGGGCGTGCAACCGGGGTGGACGCGGCCGGCGGCTGGCGGGCGGCGCGCTGGTGGCGCTCGGTGCGACCGGCGCGGTGACGCTCGCGGCGCTCGCGGTGCAGACCGCGCTGCCGGAGGGATGGGCCGGCGTGGTCCTCGGCGGTGTCCTTGCCTGGCCGCTGGTGGCGCTGCGCTCCATGCATGCCCATGTCGCGGCGGTGTCCGCGCCCCTGTCCGCGGGCGACACCGGAACCGCGCGGGACGCGGTGAGCCTGATCGTCGGGCGTGATCCGTCGCGCCTCGACGCCTCCGGCGTGGCGCGCGCCGCGCTCGAAAGCCTCGCCGAGAACACCTCGGACGGCGTGGTCGCGCCGGTTTTCTGGGGGGTCGTGGCCGGCCTCCCGGGGATCGCCGCCTACAAGACGATCAACACGCTCGACTCGATGATCGGCCACCGGACCGAGCGGTTCGAGGCCTTCGGCAAGGGCGCGGCCCGGCTCGACGACGCGGTGAACCTGCTCCCGGCGCGCCTGACCGGCGTGCTCTTCGCGGTGACCGGGGCGCGCCCGCGCGCTGCGCTCGCGGCGATGGCGCGCGATGCGCGGCGGCATCGGTCCCCGAACGCCGGCTGGCCCGAGGCCGCGATGGCCGGCTCGCTCGATGTGCGCCTGTCGGGGCCGCGCCTCTACGGCGACACGGTGGCCGAGGAGCCATGGCTCAACGGGGCGGCGCCGGATCCGGCGCCGGACGACCTTGGGCGTGGACTCGCCCTCTACCGCCGCGCGATGCTCGTCATGCTGGCCGGGCTTGCGGGTCTGGCACTGCTTTAGGGATCACGGATGCGCGATCACGGTGGCGATCTCGATCGGGCGCGGGCGCTCCACGGGCCGGGCGACTGGCTCGATCTCTCGACGGGCATCAACGCGGTGCCCTACCCGGTCGGGCCGTTGCCGCCCGAGGCCTGGGCCGCATTGCCCCCGCGTGAGGCGATCGCGCAGCTCGAGGCGGCCGCGCGCACGGCCTACGGCGCGGGGCAGGGGACGCCCTGCGTCGCGCTCGCCGGGGCGCAGGCGGCGATCCAGCTGGTGCCGCGCCTCGCCCGGCCGGGCGCGGCGCGCGTGGTCACGCCCACCTACAACGAGCACGCCGGCGCGCTGGAGGCGCAGGGCTGGCGCGTGACGCCGGTCGCGACGCCGGACGCGCTGCGCGGCGCGGCGCTGGGCGTTGTGGTCAACCCCAACAACCCGGATGGCCGGTGCTGGTCGCCGGAGACGCTGCTGGCGGTGGCCGGCGAGGTCGGCCTGCTGGTCGTCGACGAGAGCTTCGCGGACACCGCGCCGGGGCTCTCGCTCATTCCCCGTCTGCACGCGCGCGGCGGGGACGGGAGGATCGTGGTCCTGCGCTCCTTCGGCAAGTTCTTCGGACTGGCGGGACTGCGCCTCGGCTTCGCGCTGGGCGACGCGG
>NZ_JAWLFS010000255.1:0-4090 GCF_041685465.1 Rhodosalinus sp.
CGCTCGCACCGACGTGGCGGGCCAGCGCCTCGACCGAGGGGACGTCGGTCCTTGCGTGGTCGCGCGATGCTGTCCCGCGGTCGGGCCCGCCCGACCGGAGGGGCACGCAGGACCTGCCTCCCTTGACAGAGCGCCGCGATTTGTCGCGACTGCGGCTGACGCGGTAACCAGAATGGACCGGAGGCCAGAGCGATGCCCGACGTGACGCAACTGACCGGATATATCGGTGCAGAGATCTCGGGCGTCGATCTTCGCGCGCTCGACGACCCGGACCTTCGGGCGGCCCTTCGCTCCGCGCTTTCGGCCCACCATGTGCTGCTGATCCGCGATCAGGACCTCGGCCTCGACGACCAGAAAAGACTGACCGAGGTGTTCGGTGACCTCATGCAGCTGCCTTACGTCGCTCCCATGGCGGAGGACCCCGCGGTGATCGCCGTGCTGAAGGAGGCGCACGAGGACAGCGGTGGCGTCTTCGGCGGCGAATGGCACAGCGATTTCAGCTTCCTCGACACCCCGCCCGCGGGATCGGTGCTGAACGCGGCCGAGATTCCGCCGGTCGGCGGCGACACCGTCTGGTCGAGCCAGAAAGCGGCTTTCGAGACGCTGCCGGAGCACCTGAAGTCCTTTCTCGACGGGCGCAAGGCGGTGCATGTCGGCAAGCCCTACGGCGTCCGTTTCGCGCCTGCGGCGAAGACGCGGGCCAATTCGTCGATCAGGATGACGCGCGGCGATCCGGAGGCAGACCGCGAGGTGCTGCATCCCGCCGTCATCACCGACCCGGAGACAGGGGCACGGGCGCTCTTTCTCAACCCGATCTACACCACGCGGTTCGAGGGTCTGACGGAGGAGGAGAGCCGCCCCTTCCTGGAGCAGATCTACAAGCACGCGACCCGGCCGGACTTCTCGATGCGTCTCAAGTGGCGGCGCGGCGATGTCGTGATCTGGGACAACCGCATGACACTGCACTATGCGACGAACGATTACGCGGGTTCCCGGCGTCTGCTCTACCGGACGACGTTCCGCCGCGCGCCCCCGGCCTAGCGTGTGACCACCTTTCGTCGCGGCCCGGTCCCGTGGGTCATCGCCGACCGCGTGTCAGGCATCCGACCGGGACGCGCGGGGCGCCTCGTGTCGCGTTGCGGGGTCGCGTCGGGCGAAACCGGCGATCCCCATGACACCCGCCAGACGCCCCCGGGAACTGCGTCGCGCCCGTCATGCGGCGCCACGTCCCCGCGGGCGCGCCGCCCCAGGTCCAGGGCCACGCGCGCGGCCATCGTCTGAATTGCTGCGCCCGGCGGGCGCGGCTGCTGCGTCGCCGGACGGCGGCGGGGGGCGGCGCACTCGTGCGGCGGATCGAGCGGTGACACGTCGCGCCCGGCGGATGGGCAACCGCGCCACCGCCGCCCGCCCGAAGGCGCGGCGCGGCGTCCGGAAACGGGACGTGCCCAGGCCCTTGCCCGGACCGTGTCCGAAGCAGCTTCACGCCCCGGGCGTGTCCGCGGGGCTGCCGCGCCGCCGGGGCGTCACGGTCATCGCGCCTCGCGCATGCGCAGCGCGACGAGCGACCCGGCGGCGGCGATCAGGACGATGCCCGCGAGTTGCTGTACCCCGAGGAGATGGCCGAAGAGCACCCACGCGAAGAAGGGCCCGGAGATGAAGGCCGCATATTCGAAGGGCGCGATGTAGCTCGGCTCGCCCAGCTGGTAGGCGCGGATGATGAGCCCCACGCCCACGAGCGACCCGACCGCCTGCACGAGGAGCCAGGGCGCGATATCGCCCATCCCCCAGGTCCAGCCGCGCAGCAGGAAGCCTGCGGCGCCGGGTTCGGCCTCGGGTCCGATCACCGCGATCAGCGCGACCGCGACCGCGCTCAGCGCGATCTGACACAGGATGATGCCGGTCAGGAGCGTCAGCGCGTTCTCGCGCGCGCAGATCGTGTTGGTGGCGATCATCCCCACGGCGTAGAAGACCCCGCCGAGCACCGGCATCAGGATCACCGGCGAGAGCGCCGCGGGATCGGGCTCGAGCACCACGATCAGACCGAGAAACCCGAGCGCCACCGCCGCCACGCGCGCGCCCCCGACCGGGCGGCGCAGCGCGAGCGCCGTGATCACGAGAATCCAGATCGGCGAAGTGAAGAGCCCGGCGAGCGCCTGCTCGATCGGCAGGAAGGCGAGCGCGCCGAAGTAGAGCGACATCGCGACCGTCACGACCGCGCTGCGCAGGGTCACCGCCCGGAAGGACACGGCGCGGATCGGCTGGCGCAGGGCGACGGAGGCCGCCGCCAGCATCGGCAGGCAGATCACCCCGCGCACGAGCTGGAACTGCCAGAGCCCGATATCGCGGGCGATCAGCGCCACCACGTTGTCGATGAGCCCGATCACCGCCATCGCCGCGAGCATCGAGAGCGCCCCGGCGGTGGTGCCGCTTCGCATGGTTTCGGCAACACTCATCGCCCATCCCCGTCTTGCGACGCAACAATCTTTCCCTATACCGTCCCCCCGACGGGGAAAAGGGGAGGCGTTCCGACATGGGCTGGCTCGCAGACGAAACCGGACTCGAGAAGACGGCGGCGAATTTCGTGCCGCTGACGCCGCTGTCGTTCCTGCAGCGCGCGACGGTGGTCTTTCCCGATCAGGAGGCCGTGGTCTACGGGCCGGTCCGGCGCAGCTACCGGGAGTACGCCGAGCGGGTGAGCCGGCTCGCCTCGGCGCTCGCCGGCATCGGGGTCAAGCCCGGCGACGTGGTGGCGACCCTCCTGCCCAACGTGCCCGCGCAGGCCGAGGCGCATTTCGGCGTGCCCGCCTGCGGCGGAGTGCTGAACACGATCAACGTGCGTCTCGACCCGGACACGGTCGCCTACATCCTCGCTCACGGGCAGGCGCGGGTGCTGCTGGTGGACCCGCAGTTCATTCCCCTCGCGGCGGAGGCGCTCGAGCGGATGGAGGGACCGGTGCCGGCGGTGATCGAGGTGGCCGACGACCACGCGGGCGTCCATCATCTCGGCGAGTACCCGGAATACGAGGAGCTTCTGGCCGCGGGCGACCCGGCGTTCGAGTGGGTCATGCCCGGCGACGAATGGGAAAGCATCGCGCTCAATTACACCTCGGGCACGACGGGGCGTCCGAAGGGCGTCGTCTATCACCACCGCGGCGCCTATCTGAACGCGATGGGACAGGTGCTGTCGTGGCGGATGGTGCTTTACCCGCGCTACCTGACCATCGTCCCGCTCTTTCACTGCAACGGCTGGTGCCACACCTGGATGATGCCCGCGGTGGGCGGTACGGTCGTCTGCTGCCGCGACATCGCCGCGAAGCCGATCTTCGACGCCATCGCAGACGAGCGGGTGACGCACTTCGGCGGCGCCCCCATCGTGCTGAACACCCTCGTCAACGCCAGGCCCGAGGAGCGGCGCGACTTCGACCACACGGTGGAAGTCTTCACCGCCGGCGCCCCGCCCGCGCCCGCGACGCTCGCCGCGATCGAGCCGCTGGGGTTCAACATCACCCATGTCTATGGCCTGACCGAGACCTACGGTCCCGCCACCGAATGCACCTGGGGCCCGGAGTGGGAGCCGCTCGAAGGCGAGGCGCGCGCGGCGAAGAAGGCGCGGCAGGGCGTTGCCATGCCCTTCATGGAGCACGTCGGCGCCTTGGACGAGGCCGGCCGGCAGGTGCCGATGGACGGGCGGACACAGGGCGAGATCGTGTTTCGCGGCAACGGGGTGATGAAGGGCTACCTCAAGAATCCCGAGGCGACGGCCGAGGCGTTCCGCGGCGGCGTCTATCACTCGGGCGATATCGCCGTGCAGGAACCGGATGGCTACCTGCGCATTCAGGACCGCGCCAAGGACATCATCATTTCGGGCGGCGAGAACATCTCGTCGGTCGAGGTCGAGGGCGTGCTGATGGCGCATCCGTCCGTGCTGCTCTGCGCCGTGGTTGCGAAGCCGGACGCCAAATGGGGCGAGGTGCCCTGCGCCTTCGTCGAGCTGAAGGACGGCGCGGAGGCCGACGAGGCTGCGCTCATCGCCTACGCGCGGGACCGGCTGGCGGGCTTCAAGACGCCGAAGAAAGTGGTCTTCCAGGAG
>NZ_JAWLFS010000256.1:0-3999 GCF_041685465.1 Rhodosalinus sp.
GCCTACGGCGAGGCCGCGCGCGCGCTGATCGAGGGGGGCGTCGACCTTCTGCTCGTCGAGACGATCTTCGACACGCTGAACGCCAAGGCGGCCTTCTACGCCATCGACCTCCTGCGGGAGGAGATGGACGTGCCGCCCCTGATGATCTCGGGCACGATCACCGACCGCTCGGGGCGCACGCTCACCGGCCAGACGCCGGAGGCGTTCTGGGTCTCGGTGAGCCACGCGCGGCCCTTCTCCGTGGGGCTGAACTGTGCGCTCGGCGCCGGCGAGATGCGCCAGCACGTGCGCGCACTCTCCGAGATCGCGGACACCCGCGTCTCGGCCTATCCGAACGCGGGGCTTCCGAACGAGATGGGGGGCTACGACGAGACGCCGGAAGAGACCGCATCGCACCTCGGCGAATGGGCCGAGGCCGGGCTCGTCAACATCGTGGGTGGCTGCTGCGGCACGACGCCTGAGCACATCCGCGCCATCGCGCAGGCGGTCGAGGGCAAGACGCCACGCAGGATCCCCGAGCGGGCCCAAAGGCTGCAGCTCTCGGGGCTGGAACTCTTCGAAAAGGGGCAGGGGGCCGCGGCATGAGCACGGGCAGTTTCATCAACATCGGCGAACGCACCAACGTCACCGGCTCCGCCCGCTTCAAGAAGCTGATCATGAACGATCAGTATGACGAGGCGCTGGAGGTCGCGCGGAGCCAGGTCGAGAACGGCGCGCAGATCATCGACGTCAACATGGACGAGGGGCTGCTCGACGCCGAGAAGGCGATGCGCACCTTCCTCAACCTGATCGCTGCGGAGCCCGACATCTCCCGCGTGCCGGTCATGATCGACAGCTCGAAGTTCGAGGTGATCGAGGCCGGGCTGAAGTGCGTGCAGGGCCGCTCCGTCGTCAACTCCATCTCGCTCAAGGAGGGCGAGGCGGAGTTCCTCGAACAGGCGAGGACCGTGCGCCGCTTCGGCGCCGCCGTCGTCGTCATGGCCTTCGACGAGCACGGGCAGGCCGAGACCGCGCAGCACAAGTTCGAAATCTGCAAGCGCGCCCATGACCTGCTGACCCAGCAGGCCGGTTTCGAACCCTGGGACATCATCTTCGACCCGAACATCTTCGCGGTGGCCACGGGCATCGAGGAACACAACGACTACGCCAACGCCTTCTTCGACGCGATCAAGCTGATCAAGGCGGAAATGCCGGACACCCACATCTCCGGCGGCCTGTCGAACGTCTCGTTCTCGTTCCGGGGCAACAACCCGGTGCGCGAGGCGATGCATTCCTGCTTCCTCTACCATGCCATCCCGCTGGGGATGGACATGGCGATCGTCAACGCGGGCCAGATCACGGTCTACGACGACATCCCCGACGAGCTGCGCGAGCGGGTGGAGGACGTGCTGTTCAACCGCCGCGACGACGCCACCGACCGGCTGCTGGACATCGCGGACAAGTACAAGGACTCCGGCGAGGCGCAGAAGAAGTCCGACCCGAAGTGGCGCGAGGCCCCGGTCGAGGAGCGGCTCTCCCACGCGCTCATCCACGGTATCACCGACCATGTCATCGACGACACCGAAGAAGCGCGACAGAAGGCCGACAAGCCGCTCGAGGTGATCGAGGGGCCGCTCATGGACGGCATGAACGTCGTCGGCGAGCTCTTCGGCGAGGGCAAGATGTTCCTGCCGCAGGTGGTGAAATCCGCCCGCGTGATGAAGACGGCCGTCGGCCATCTCATCCCCTACATGGAGGAGGAGAAGCGCCGCACCGGCGACACCTCCGCCAAGGGCAAGATCCTGCTCGCCACGGTGAAGGGCGACGTGCACGACATCGGCAAGAACATCGTCGGCGTCGTGCTCGCCTGCAACAACTACGACGTGGTCGACATGGGCGTGATGGTGCCGACCGAGGACATCGTCGCCAAGGCGAAGGAAGAGAACGTCGACGTGATCGGCCTCTCGGGCCTGATCACGCCCTCGCTCGACCGCATGGTCGACGTCGCGGCGGAGATGACCCGCGCGGGCTTCGAGGTGCCGCTCCTGATCGGGGGGGCGACGACCTCGAAGAAGCACACGGCGATCAAGATCGCGCCGGCCTACGAACACGGCGTGGTGCATGTCGACGACGCCTCGCAGGCGGTGGGCGTGGTCTCGCGTCTCCTGTCGAAGGACCGCAAGCCGCAGTTCCTCGCCGAGGTGGCGGAGGAATACAGCGGCCTCGCCGGTGGTCAGGCGGGCCGGGCCGAGCGCCCGACCGTGCCGCTCGCCGCCGCGCGCGCCAATGCGGTCGATCCGGGCGATCACGTGCCGGAACGGCCGAACCAGACGGGGCTCATCCAGCTCGACGACCTGAAGGCGGAGGACTTCTTCGAGTACATCGACTGGTCGCCCTTCTTCTGGACCTGGGAGATGCGCCAGACTTTCCCGGCGATCCTCGACGACCCGCAGCGCGGCGAGACGGCGCGCGAGCTTTACGGTCACGCGCAGGACATGCTCGCGCGGATCGCGAAAGAGGGCTGGTTCTCGCCGCGCGCGGCGCTCGCGCTCTGGCCGGCGAACCGTGACGGCGACGACATCGTGATCTGGGCCGACGAGGACCGCCGGCGCGAGCGCGCTCGTTTCTGCATGCTTCGTCAGCAGACCGAGAAGCGGAAGGGCCGCGCCAACCACTGCCTCTCAGACTTCGTGCTGCCGAAGGGGCAGGACTGGATCGGCGGCTTCGCCGTCAACGCCGGGCCGGAGGTCCACGCGATCGCCGAGGGCTACAAGCAGGCCGGCAACGACTACGACGCGATCATGGTGCAGGCGCTCGCCGACCGCCTCGCCGAGGCGATGGCCGAGGCCATGCACCAGCGCGTGCGCCGGGAGATCTGGGGCTACGCGCCCGACGAGACGCTCGCGAACGAGGAGCTCATCCGCGAGGGCTATCGCGGCATCCGGCCCGCGCCCGGCTACCCGGCCTGCCCGGAGCACACCGAAAAGCGCACGCTCTTCGATCTGCTCGACGCGCCGCGCACCGCCGGGCTGGAGCTCACCGAAAGCTGCGCGATGTGGCCCGCCGCGGCCGTGTCGGGCCTCTACTTCGCGCACCCGGAGGCCGCCTACTTCGGTGTCGGCCGCATCGGGCGCGATCAGGTCGAGGATTACGCCGCCCGCAAGGGCATGACCCTCGACGAGGCGGAGAGTTGGCTCGCGCCGAATCTCGCCTACACCCCCGGCGCCCCGCCGCTCAGGAAATCCGCCTGAGCGGCCGCGCCAGACCCCCGATCATCACAGGGAGATCGATCATCATGGCCAACACCTGGCTCTTCACCAGCGAATCCGTGTCCGAGGGGCACCCCGACAAGGTCTGCGACCGCATCTCGGACACGATCCTCGACGCCTACCTGCGCGAGGCGCCCGACGACGCCCGCGTGGCGGTCGAGGCGCTGGCGACGACCAACCACGTCACCGTGGCGGGCGAGGTGCGCGGACCGGACAGCGTGCTGCGCTCGGTCGAGGACCTGGTGCGCGAGGCGATCAAGGACATCGGCTACGACCAGCTCGGCTTCGACTGGCGGAACGTGGAGGTGATCAACCGCCTGCACGCGCAGTCGGGCGACATCGCGCAGGGCGTGGACGAGGGCGACAAGGGCGAGGAAGGCGCCGGCGACCAGGGCATCATGTTCGGCTACGCCTGCAACGAGACCGACGAGCTCATGCCCGCGCCGATCCAGTTCGCCCACCGCATCCTGCGCAACATGGCCGAGGACCGGAAGGCGGGCAAGCGCCCCGAGTTCGGCCCCGACGCCAAGAGCCAGGTGACGCTCAAGTACGAGGACGGCAAGCCGGTGGGCATCGACGCCGTGGTGGTCTCCACCCAGCACGACGAGGATGTCACCGGCGACCAGGTGCGCACGCTCGTCAAGCAGTACCTCGACGACGCGCTCCTCGAGGGCTGGACGGTGCCGGACGACCGCCTCTTCGTGAACCCGACCGGGCGCTTCGTCCTCGGCGGCCCCGAGGGGGACGCGGG